>JAPPMM010000065.1 GCA_028819075.1 Gammaproteobacteria bacterium | reverse complement strand
CGCCCGCTCGACCGGTTCTCCAGAACGCTTGCGTCACGGGGGCGTCCATAGATGATGGTGTGCGCGCCGGTGATCATCGTCTTTCCCATCGCCTCCTCGGTCCGCTGAAGTCCGACTTGATCTGTGTACACATACCGGACACCCTCCAGCGCCGGGTCGTTCCGGGTTGGGAGCCCCGCTCCCGCCCCCGCCTCACCGCACCTGCAGTTCAAAGCACTGCCGTCCGCTGCCGTGTGTCCGCAGGTCCCGGGGATTGAACTGCCCGGTGACCGGACCGTCGACCCGGATCCTCGCCGCCGCATGGCAGCCCTGGCAGCTCATCTGAACGGCCGGGGGGACTGTGGCCGGCTCTCCGGGCCCGGAACGGGACTCCCCATCGAAGGTTGCGCACACCTCGTAGCGCAAGCTGTCGAGCGCCGCGTATCCGTAGATCTCCGAGCTCACGGGATCGCGGGTGTTGACCCTCAAGCCGGGGGCGGCCGTCAGATCGTCCAGGGACGCCGGCAGCCGCGAATGTCGAGACCAGTAGAGGTTGCTGGCCGCCGCGATTCCGTGCAGGTCCGCAACGCGCCGAGCGTCGATCCGGCGCTCGCGCTCCTGCGCGGGAGATCCAAGGAGTACCAGCCCGAACGCCACCGCCGCCACGACGGCCGTTGCCGAGGCCGCCAGCGCGATGGATCGCGGCGAGAGGTTCATGCTGCCACCTCCTCCTTGCGCACGTCGCGCAGGAAGTACCCGAACAACAAGCCGGTGATCGCGCCGACAGTGAGGACCTTGAGGGTGAACCGGACCGTCAACTCGCCGCCGAGCAGGTTGTAGACGATGCTTGTGACCACGCCGATGAGGGTGGCTGCACCCAGGAACAGTGACAGGTACGTCAGCGACTGCCGAACTCGCGAAAGCCGTCGACCCGGGTCTTTGCGGACAGCGCGATCATTCGTCCAGAAGACGAAGGCGAAGACGGGGAACGTCGCGACGAGGAAGGAGATCGACCACCGTATCTCCTCTCGCGCCGCCTCCAGCGCGGCTCCAGGATCCAGGGCAGGATCGGGAAATGCCTGATGGATGAACGCGAAGATGAGGCTCCCCAGGCTGACCGCGCTGGTGTACAGCGTGCCGAAGAGAACGAGATAGACGAAGGCCTCCCGAGCGGACAGGTAGGGTGCGGGGCGGGGGACGGGGATCGGAAACGCAACATCGGCGAAGCCGCCCAGGGCGCGTCGAACCTGATCTGGCGGCCAACCGGCCTCGTGAAGCACCTCCTTGAGTCGCTCTCGAGGCAGCCCCTGCTCCAGGCCTGCCTTCAGGAATCCGGAAATCTGCTCGTTAACGGACATGTGGCAGTTCCTCCTTTGAGTGGTCGATTCGGGCCTGTTGACGGCGTCAACATAACCCGTGACGTTGACGATGTCAACATTGCCGATCACCTTCGACGCGGTCACCTTTTGGCATGACCCTCGACGGCAGCGCGTATCACCACGGAGACCTGCGGGCGGCACTGCTCGCGGAAGCCGCCGCGATGATCGACGAGGGAGGGACCTCGAGTGTGACGATGCGCGCGATCGGGCGGCGCCTGGGCGTATCGCGGTCCGCACCCTATCGCCACTTCGCGGACAAGTCCGCGCTCCTGGTTGCGGTCGCCGCCGCCGGTTTCGACCGCCTTCGAGACCGCCTGGAGGCAGTGGCTGCGGGAGCCTCGGGCGCAAGGATCGGGCGGCTCCGGCGGGTCGGCGAGGAGTACGTGCGGTTCGCGCTCGAGAACCCGGGGCACTATCGCCTGATGTACGGTAAGGAAGCGATCACCCGCGAGGACCGACCCGAGCTCCGCGAGGCCGCGAACGCATTGTTCGACGAACTCGTGCGCATCGTCCAGACACACCAGCAGGGCGGAACCATCAAGCGACAGGATCCCCACTTGCAGGCCTACGTGGCATGGGGTGCCGTGCATGGTTTGGCGTCACTGCTGATCGAGGGGCAGATCCTCACTGCGGTGGACGTCGATGGACTGATCCGGCAGACCACCTCGACACTCCTGGAGGGGATGCGAGCCGATTGAGCGCCCGAGAACTATGGTGGCGCTACGGCCGTCAGTCTGCCTGCCGGAACTGCAAGCGCCGCAGCTCCTTCCGAAGGTCCGTCACGGGCGTGCCAGAATCGCCACGCGCTGAACGTCCAGTTCGTCTCTGGCGACTCCGTGGAGCTTCCCGCCTGCGATCGCGCGAAGGGAGAAGCGCTCGGGAAGAATGACTTGTCGGCGAAGGGGTCCCTGGAGGTCTACTTCGGTCCAGTGCTGGCGCTCGTCCCCATGGACCGCCCCCTGTGCCCACACCTTGCCGTCGTCCGAAACCAGCAGACTGGTGGCCACCGACCAATGACTCGGCCAACCTTCGAAGGTCACCCGCCCTCGAACGCTCGGATTATCCCTCCGAAAGTCGGCCTCGACCCGCTCCCGGTCCGCCCCGGTCACCGGACGCCCCGCGATGCCCATCGCGACCGAGTCCACCGAGAGCTGCGGGGTATCGGCCTCCATCTCCGGCGGGTCGGGCACCGTGAAGACCGAAATCGTGCCCGTGATTCCGTCCGCCACCACGATCGCGCTGTCACCCATGGTCGTCCAGGCGCCGGCGGCGCCGAAGCCCGTCCTGAACAGCGACATCGTGCCCGCCGCCTGCCACATTACACTGCTGGCGTGCAGACTCGCGATCGTATCAGACCGGCTGGACCCGGCGAACCCCACGGTCACATGAACATACGGATCGCCCCCGACGCCACTGGAACTCATTGTGTAGCTTGCAGCCGCGGCATAGACCGTGACGCCGTTTCGCAGGACCGCCAATCCGCCCGAAGGCACGACCGGGCCGCTCACGCGCCGAGTCTCCAGATGCTCGCCGTCAAGGGTGAATAGACTCACGCGCACCTGCCGCATATCGGGTATCGTAACCACCGAATCGACGCGCATCGCGCTGGGCCAGAGCAGCTCGCCCGGGCCGTTTCCCTGCCGCCCGAAGGCGACGACAAGGCGACCTTCGGTGTCGAACCGGAACACTCTCCTCTGGCCCGCATCAAGCACCCACAGGCCGTCGTCCCGGATCACCATCGCTCCAATACGATTGAAAAACCCGCCCTCGAACTCTGGTGGGATCAGCGTCTCCACGGGCCTGTCGGAGAGGTCGACGACCGGAAGCTGGGCCGTCGCTTGCGTCGTGGCGAGCAGGACGGCGACGCAGGTCAAGAGAACGCTGTCTGCATTCCGCAGCGCCCTGCCCGGTTTCGGCTTCCGCACCCGCTCGATCAGAGTAGTCATCTCTTGCTTCCTCTACATCCCCGCCGCTCCGGTGCCGCAATTCTGGCGCAGGTGCCTTCAGGACTTCCCGGCAGGAATGTCCTAAGACTTGTCGATGTAACGGCTTCGATGGTGGACCGCCACTGCGGGAAAGCGATTGTCCTCCTAACTTGAGTCTGCGATACCAGGGCCCGAACGCCGCGAGAGCGGCTGCACCCCGGCTGCGTCGGTCGAACCAGGAGGAATCCGAAATGTCGCATCATGTGCCCATGAAAAACCATTGGATACCGCAGCTTGTGGCTCTTGAGTTTCTGACTCTGGCCGCCGCCTGTGTCGCGCCCGCGGACGACGCCGCGAGCAACGCAGCGGCCGGCAGTTCCGATGCCGCCACCACCCAGCCCGTCGAGGCCGACCACTTCGTTCCCTCGACCCCGGACAACGTGACCTGGGGCTGGTTTCCGATCGACAAGGAACCGGTGCTGCGGGTGCAGTCCGGAGAGACCGTGCGCGTCAACACGCTGACCTCCGCGGGAGCGACCCAGGACGAAAACCCGGCCGACTTCCTCACCGGCCTCGGCATCCCGCGCGAGGAGGTCCACCAGGACGTGCTGGACTTCTGGGCGTCGCGCGACGGGCGGCCTCGCGATGTGGGCGGCGGCCACCTCATCACCGGCCCCATCCATGTCGAGGGCGCGGAGCCGGGGGATGTGCTGGCGATCGAGATTCTCTCCGTCGAGACGCGCGCGAACTGGGGCATCAACAGCACGGGCGCGCGCAGCGGCGTGTTCTCGACGTCGTATCCCGGCTTCCGGGAGGGTGACCCGGCGCTGGACATCCCGCCGGAGAGCGGCCGCCACGTGATTCACACGGGCATGGCGGACGGCGTTGAGGTCGCGTTCCTCGCCGACGACATCCACGTGCCGCTCGAACCGTTCATGGGCGTCATGGCCGTGGCGCCCGAGGATCCCGTGATGGGTCAGCCCGGCGTGACCACGCCCGGCGTCCAGGGGTCGACACCGCCCGGCGCGTTCGGGGGCAATCTGGACGTGAAGCACCTGAAGACCGGCACGACCCTGTACTTGCCCGTCTTCCACCCCGGAGGCCTCTTCTACGTGGGCGACCCGCACGGCGCGCAGGGCGACGGGGAGGTGAGCGGCACGGCCATCGAGCAGTCGCTCACGGGCACCTTCCGCCTCTCGGTGCACAAGGACCGGTCCATCGAGTGGCCGATGGCCGAGAACGACGAGCACTACATCCTGATGGGCATCGACATCGACCTGAATCGCGCCACGCGACACGCCGTCCGGGCCGTCGTCGATTTCCTCGTCGAAGAAAGGGGGCTCACGCCTGCGAAGGCGCTCTCGCTGGCGAGCATCGCGGTTGACTTCCGCATCAACGAAGTGGTGGACATCACGCAGGTCGTCTCGGGGTTCATCCCCAAGAGCGTTTTTCTGCGGTAGGGGCTGCCGGACAACATCTCATGAAGGCCGAAGCAAACGCACTGCGCCAGGTCCGCACCGCGGCCGCGACCCCCGACCAGGTCTTCGAAGCTTGGACAAGCAGCGGGATGATGGAGCGCTGGACGCACCCCGACCCGACCGCGGGCGTAGAGGTGGATGTCGATCTGCGCATGGGCGGGCGATATTCGATCCGGCTGGAGGTCGACGAGGGTCACGTCACGGCCCACGGCACCTACCGGGAGATCGACCCGCCACGTCGACTCGCCTACACCTGGGGCTGGCGGGAACCGCACCCGATGAGAGCGGAGACGTTGGTGGCGGTGGAATTCGTACCGGCAGGGGGGGGGACCGAGATCCGGCTTTCCCATGAGGGGTTTCCCACGCCGAAGGACAGGGATGGGCACGAAGAGGGATGGAAGATCTGCCTGGAGCGACTTGTGGACCTGGTGAGCGAGCGATGACCGCGGTGGTTAACCCGCCTGTCAGCCACGTCGAGAGGGCCAGATGCCGCCGGAGGGTTGGATCGGGTTTCGTGAGGCCCTTCCGGGCATCGCGCGCGGTTGCGCTTCTCCGTGGCCTTGCGCTCGCGGCCGCGCTCCTCTGCGCCGCCTCCCCGAACGCGGCCACCGCCCAGACCACCCCCAAGGTCCTCCTCATCGGCATCGACGGCGTGCGGCCGGACGTGCTGGCGGAGGTGCCGACCCCCAACATGGACGCCCTCGCGGCGGGCGGGTGGTATACGGCGGAAGCGCGCACGACCACACCGTCCGTCAGCGGCCCGTCGTGGTCGTCGATGCTCACCGGGGTGTGGCCCGAAAAGCACGGGGTCACGAACAACAACTTCACCGGCCGCGACTACGATCGCTGGCCGAGCTTTCTCACGCGCTTGGAGCGGCAGCATCCGGAGTTGAACACCTTCGCCGCGCTGGACTGGCTGCCGCTGGTCGATGTGGACGGGCTGTCGCTGGCCGAGCTTGACGGCGGCGGTCCCGTGCTTCCGGCCTCCCTCGACACCCGCGTCGTGCTGAACGGCTACGACCTGGGCTGGGCCGAGGCCGACGCCGAACTCACCGCGCAAGCGGTCGGCCATCTCGCCACCGCCGATCCCGACGCCATGTTCGTCTACCTCGGCAATGCCGACGAAACCAGCCACGAACACGGCTCTATCGGCACGGAGTACCGGGACGCGATCGCGCTGGCCGACCGGCATGTGGGCATGCTCATCGACGCGGTCCGGGCCCGGCCCGGCTACGAGAACGAGGACTGGCTGGTGCTCGTCAGCACCGACCACGGCAGGCTCGCGGACGGCAGCCACGGTGGAGATTCACCCGAGGAGATGATCATCTTCATCCTGGCGAACGGCCCTGCCACCGCCACCTGGCCACCGCCCGGACCGGCCTTCATCGTGGACTTGGCCGTAACGGCGCTGGACCACCTGGGTATCGAGATCGACCCGGCATGGGAGCTGGATGGAAGACCGCTGGGGAGGCCTCGCTAGCCGCCTGGACGTGCCTTCCAGGCAGGATCCAAAGAACGAACCGAACGTCCGACCTCTGCCGCATCGTTCCTATGACGCGGAAGGCACCTCAACCAACCTCACTGCCGTCTGTGGTTCCGGAATCGGATTCCCGCGTTCTCGCAGCGACTCCAGGTGGTAAGCGACCGCCTCGCTTATCAGCTTCTCGGTTTCCTCCTGGGAGTCCCCGGCGGCAACACAACCGGGCAGGTCCGGAACGTAGGCGGAGTAGCCGTTGAGGGTGCGCTCAATGACGATTGCGTATGTCACGGTGCTTCTCCTTGTCGAGTCCGGCCTGTCTGAGAATACTCTTCCAGGTTCCGGGGGCCAAGTCCTTGCTCATTCTACCTGCAATGGTTACGGCTCCCGGCTTGACCGGATGCCAGTAGTGACGGTGGCTGCCACGCGTTCTCGCCAGGAACCAGCCATCGGCTGTGACCAGGCGCATCGATCCATGGTACTTCTTGCGGCTCCAAACGCTTAAGGCATGGGATGGCGATGCGTTTCGCGCGCACCGTCGCACGCCATGACGACCGGCTGCCCGAGGCCGAAACCTTCGGGTTGGCGAAACGTACGCGAGCCCGTGCACGCGAGCCCGGCAACCAATATGAGGAGGATAGTCGCAGTGACTATACCAGGTACAGTTAGAAAGTCCGTTTCATTGTACGCGGGACATCCGGCATCCCGCAGCCTGCTCCTCGCCGGATTGCTCGCGGGCGCCCTCGCATCCGCGGCCGCGCCTCTCGCGGCTCAGCAACTTCGCTACAACCTTCGTCCCTCCGTCACCTGGACCGAGTGGGACGAGTCGCTCGGCCTCGGCAAGGCGCGCTCCCTGGGCGGCTCCGCGGGACTCGGGTTCGGAGAGCATGTGGACCTTACGGCCTTCTACCGGAAGAGCGACTCCCGCTCGACCCACCTGTCCGGCCTGCCGTTCACGGCCGGCATGCGGACGCCCCCGGCCGATCAGCAACTGGACATGGATTCCTGGGGAGCCGAGGTGTCCATCGGGCTCGCCAGGGGCTCGCTGGTGCCGGTGATGATGGGCGGAGCGGGCATCCTGCGGTTCCGGCCAGAGGCGGGCAGCGACATCCAGCGCGTCCAGCTCAGGTACGGAGCGGGACTGCGGACGCGGGTGCTGGATCTGTTCGAAGGCGAAGTGATGGTGGAGCGCAGCAGGTACTATCTGGATCCGCTGGAGCTGGCCGCACCCGTGTCCGTGGGGGATGCGGCGCTTCGCGAGGATCCGGGTGCGGGCGCCCTGCGCCGGAATCTGGCCCTGCGTGTGGGGCTGATGCTGCAGCTCGGCGAGCCCGACTACCCCTCATGGTCGGATCGGTATCGGGCCGGTGACCGCCGATTCCGATCCCCATCGTCCAGTGCCGCGGTGCTGTTCGAGCCATTCGGCGGCGCACAGGCCTTCGATCCAGCCTTCGGCATCGACGATCAGGCCATTGCCGGCTTCCGCGCCGGCTTCGAACTCGGGCCTTCCGTGGGGCTGCGCGGCTTCTACTGGCGGGGCGTCGATGACCGCCACGCATGGGAGGACGGGATCAGGGGGTACGGCGGGGAAGCGCAGTTCACGCTGGGTGGCCTCGCGCTGTTCTCGCCCCATCTGCTGGCCGGCGCGGGGAGGATGGAGTTCGGCCCGGAGCTGGCTTCGCATGGGGGAAGCATCCCCGCCGACCGCACGACGCTGATCGTTGGAGGGGGCCTCGATCTTGGACTGGGCCGGCACCTGCGGCTGACGGCGGCCGCGCGCGACTACATCATGTCGAGGCCTGACCTCGATGCCGCTGCCGTGGACTTCGAAGACGTCAGGGATCCCCGTGACCTCGTCCATAACTGGCAGATGTCTGCCGGCCTGAAGATCCTTGTGGGAGGCGGCAGCGGTCCCCGCCGTCCGGACTTCGGCCGGGACGACCTGGCGGAGATGGAGGACCGCCTGGCGGAACGGGTGGACGCGCGCCTGGACGAGATGGAGCGAAGGATGGAGGAGACCGCCCGCGCCGAAGCGGCCATCCCCGTCGAGGTCGAGCCACCCGATGCGCCTGTGATGCCGGTTGAGCCCGAGGTGGCGCCTCCGTTGACCGGACCCGAGCCGGCACCCATCGAACCCGAGATCGAGCCCGCGCCCGGATTCGAGTTTGACCCCGAATTCGAGTTTGACCCTGAACCAGTCGAGCCCGAAACCGGCTTCCGGGAGCAGGTCTTCGGTGACAGCCGCCTCGATCCCGCGCTCGGCTTTCCGGCCCGCGAACTGCGCCCCTACACGGGCGTCCTGGGAGGACCTCACACCCAGTGGATCTTCGGCGTTGCCGCGGACTGGGGCCCGAGCGATCACCTGACGGCGTTCAACTTCGTCCCGGAAGCGTCGCTTTCCCTCGGGCAGGGGAAACCCAGCTGGCTGGTGGCCGCCAACCTCCAGTACCGGCCGCCCTGGCTCTACCAGCGCGACAGCTGGTGGATCAGTCCCGTCACCTCGTTCGGTCTCGGGGTGCTGAACCAGGACGGCTCGGAACTCGTGCTGAACGCCTCCTGGGGCGTGAACGTCCAGCTCTCACACGTGCGCGCCGTCTCGGATGAGCCCCTCAACCTCTACATCGCGCATCAGGGCATCGACCTGTTCAGGAAGGAGCGGCTGATCCTGGGGATGAGCGTGGAGAGATAGCGTCAGCCGCCGTCGAGAGTCTCCATCTCTCCGTAGACACCCTCGAGGCGAGCGAGAAGTCCGGCGTCGAGGCCCTGGGGATAGCGGGCCAGGAGTCGCAGGCGTTCGTGGGTTTCCGGGTCCAGGCTGACTTCATCGAGCACCAGGGAACGGGCCTCGGGGGGTCTGGGTGGTCCGAGGCTGAAGAGAAACGTCCAGGCGCTGTAGTCGAAGCCGTCGGCATTTGCGAATTCGGCGGTCCGGATGCCGGTGAAGGGAATCCGCGCCAGCCTTCCGGCCATGCCGTGCTGCGGAACCCGGTCGACCAGGACGATCAGTGCGTCGTCCTCCACAGCCAGAACCTCTGCCTGCATGGGGTCGCCTCCCACATCGAGAACCGAAGCGATGCCCGCGGGACGGGTAGCGGGCGCCAACTCGCTGACCTGCGGCCCATAGTAGGGAATGCAGGCCGACATCAGCAGGCAAACGATACCCGCACGGATGAATCGGTGTTGAAGGTGCGCCATTCTCGCCTCCCGGGAGTTCATCTTGCAATCAGCAGGGCTACAGCCCCCGCCGCGAGCCCGAACAGCGTGCTCAGTGCATTGTAGGCGATCGTCTTGTCTCCATCGATCACGGTACGGAAGCGTTCCAGCGCGGCGACACTGTCCCGCGCGATTTCGGAAACGGAGCCGACCGGACTGAGACGAATATCGTAACGGTCTCCGTTGCCGGTGACCCACGCCTCCTCGATGGTGACGCCTTCCGGGAACAGGACCGTGGATCCGTCCGCCAGATGGGCCTTCACCGACGACGGGATGACGCGCGGCGAGACATCGAGCGCGACGGCATCATCCATCGCGATCGCCTCGTGCCTGAGAGCGGTGGCGCTCATGCACGAGGCGCCGGCTCCAATCACCAGCAACGTGCCGAGCACGGCGATGCGTCGCCTGCGGAGTTGGAGGGTGCGCGCGAAAACCGAAGACCGATCTGGAACTCTCATTGACGTTGCCTCCTTCTCCAAGCTATTCACGCGAGGGTCGACCCCTTGATTGCCGCGACGGTCGTTTTCGCAAGGGTACACTCGCTACTGACTCCGAGCCCGCGGATCGGGTTGTCTCGCGCCCGGTCCTCGTTGTTCCGAGGGTTAAGCGTTTGGACCCCGGTGAACTACCATGGCGCGGCGACCGGTCGGGCAGGTCACTCAACTGGTGAGGAATCGTCCGGCCGATCGTCAGCCCGTCAGGAGGCGTTTCGACGGACCGGTCGATCCATCAGGAATCGTCCAGCGAACCCTCGAGCCATTCCGCCCAGGCTTCGGAATCGGCGCCGAAGTCTTCACCGCTCACGGCCTTCAGGAGGTCGATCGCGGGTTGGCGCGTGATCTCGTGCTGCGCGCCGACATGCGCGAGCAGGAGGTCGGGTGCTTCGCGGATGAGCTGCTTCCCGAACGCGGGTTCGATCCCGGTAGCGGCCAGGACTTCGATCACCGTCTTGAAGGCGAACGGATTGGTGCCATCGAGCACCGCCGCAATCGGTTCACGCGCCGCATCCCACTGGACGGGTCGGCTACGCTCCATCTGAGCCAGGCTCCCGAGCACGGATGTTGCCGCGCCGGACACCTGCCCGATGGGATCGATTGTCGCCGAAAGCAGGTCGTGCCAGACCGCGTCGTGTTCGCCGAAGTTGACGAGGAGCGTCGCCGCGATTGCGCGCGATGACCACGAGTCGGCGTTGGCGAGTAGCCTGTGGGCCAGAAGCCGATCCTGCTCGCTGTCTCTGTCCGCGATCAGTTCCCAGACGCGCTCGATGGAGGTCAGGTCAGCGCCGAAGAGCGTGGCAAACTTCCGCGCGGTTTCCGGGTCATTTCGCAGATCGAACAATTCCCGGGCCATGCCCAGAGTCCCGATGTCTTCATCGGCTACGGACGCCAGGGCTTGCCACGATTCCGGCAGGTCGATGCTCTCGCTTCCCTCGGGTCGGTACCGGACTCGAGCCCGGTCTTCGATGCCGATAATGACCGTGTATCGTTCGGACCTGGATGTAGTCGACTGGAGATAGCCGAACACGCCGGCATCGGCGAAGCCGAGTTCGAACCTCATGGTGGCCGCGCAGGCGCTCAAGGGTTGGCCGGGCGCCGTCTCCCGGATCGCATCGAGCAACCCCTGCGGAGTCCAACGCTCCAGCCCGATGATTTCGACGGGTCCCTCCGGCCCCTCGAGGACCTGACCGACACCAGGTGACGCCGTCACGGCAAGAAGAATCGCCACGCGAGGAATGGATCGCAGGATCGCCACGGTTGCACCGCCTTCTTGAAGTGCTGGTGAGTAGCCGCCCAGACAGCCGCGTCGCCATGCGATCGCCGTCCGCCCGACGGGAACTTCGTCGCCTAAAGCGCGCAATGCCGCTTCCCGCGTCCTACCGTCCGCAGTCCATGATGGATCCCGGCGACCCTCGGACGAGCGCGACCGGGGTGGGATTCGCAACCGAGGCTCAACCTTGGGTTCGAATAACACCCTCTCCGGCGCGAGCGCTGCTCGCGAGCGGAGGGGGTGGGATTCGAACCCACGTGGGTAAAGACCCGCCGGTTTTCAAGACCGGTGCAATTAGCCGCTCTGCCACCCCTCCATCTCCGCAAGATAGAAACCGCAGCGACCCGCTTCAACGCCGGATGAACGCCATGTGTCCTTGCAAAGCGAAGGACGTGGGCGAGGCGGGGCGTTTGCGTGGGCGAAGTGACGTGTGGCACGAGCACGGCACGAGTGCGGAATGGATGGGAAACGCACACGCCCCACCTCCTTGCCCCGTCCCCACCCGAACCTTCGATTAAAGCTGTAGTCCGAAGCATCTCAACGTGTGCAGAACATCTCCGAAACCCGGCGGGAGGGCCGAGTCATGAAATCCCTTTGCAGTGCGATGGTAGCGGTGTCCCTGATGTTGCTGGCGGCCCCTGTCAGCGGGTTTGCTCAAGAGAACGACCCGACCCTGGAGGAGTGGGTGGTGCCGTGGGAGCAGAGCCGGCCCCGTGATCCGTACGTGGCCCCCGACGGCCGCGTCTGGTTCGCCGGCCAGCGGTCCCACTACGCCGCGGTCCTCGACCCCGAGACCGGCGAGATGGAGAAGTTCGACCTGCCCGACGGCGCCGGCCCGCACACCGTGGTGGTGGCCGACGACGGCATGGTCTGGTATACCGGCAACCTGGTGGGCAACCTCGGCCGCCTCGACCCCGGGACGGGCGACATCGAGATCTTCGCCATGCCCGACGAGCGCGCCCGCGACCCGCACACCTTCGCCTTCGACGCCGCCGGCGACCTCTGGTTCACCGTCCAGGGCGGCAACTTCGTGGGCAAGTTCTGGAAGGAGAGCGGGGAAGTGCGGCTGGTCGAGATGCCGAACAATCCCGGCGCGCGCGGCGGGTCGACCCGGCCCTACGGCCTCAAGATGGACTCCCGCGACCGGCCCTGGGCGACCCTCTTCGGTACCAACATGCTGGTCATGGTCGACCCCGAGAGCTTCGAACCCACCTACTACGAGCTTCCGGAGGGCGCGCGCCCCCGGCGGATGGTGATCGACTCCAACGACATCGCGTGGTACGTGGACTATGCGCGCGGCTTCCTGGGCCGGGTCGACCCGGCCACCGGCGAGGTCACCGAGTGGGCCAACCCGAGCGGTGGCGATGCGCGCCCCTACGGCGTGGCCATCGACAACGACGACCGGGTCTGGTTCGTCGAGACCGGCGTCCAGCCCAACATGTTCGTGGGCTTCGACACGCGCACAGAGGAGTACATCAGCTCGGTGGCGGTCGAGAGTGGGGGCGGGACCATCCGCCACATGTACTACGACGCCGACACCAACGTGGTCTGGTTCGGGGCCGACACGAACACCATCGGCCGGGCGGTGCTGCCGCCTTCGAGGCCGGTCAGCTTTTAGCAGCCCGTGGACGAACTCCGCCCGGCATTCGAGCGGCGATGCATCCGCGCTGGATCGCTTCGCTCTGCGTTGCTCTTCGGCCCAATAGCCCTGCTATTCGGCCTTCAAAGCGCCTTGCCAGCGCGGCGCCTCGCCGCTCTCGGTGCTCGCGCGGATTCATCCACGGACCGCTAGGCGTCCGCGGGCTGCGGGACGCCGGACGGATCGGCCGGGTCGACAGCGGGATCGGCCCGGCCGGTCGCGTTTTACGTATTTTGCGTAAAATGCGTAATCTGCGTATTCCCAACCGGTGGCTCCTCGCCGGTGTGGTTGCCGGGGTGGGCGTCTCCGGCGCCGGCGGAGCCCCCGCCGCTGCCCCGCGCGCCCCCATCCCCCACGCCGACGGCCCGCCCCTCGCGCGCACCGGCGGCTTCGGCGAACTCACCTGCATCGAGTGCCATCTGGACCTTGAGCTGAACGCACTGGGCGGCGCACTTCTGCTCGACGGCATTCCCGCCTCCTTCACGCCGGGCGCGGTCTACGTGGTCACCGTGATCGTGGAAGGGGAGGGGATGGGCAGTGCGGGCTTCCAGGCCGCCGCGCGCTTCAATGAGGGCGAGCGGACGGGCACGCCGGCAGGACGGCTGGCGCCCCTGGACGGGCGCACGGTCGTACGCAGCGAGGACGGCGTCGACTACATCAACCACACGGTTGCGGGGAGCCAACTCGGTCCCGGAGATGTTGCCAGCTGGAGCTTCGAGTGGGTGGCGCCCGGGGAACCGTCGCCGGTGGTGTTCCACGTGACCGGCAACTCCGCCAACGGCGACAACTCGCCGCTCGGCGACCTCATCTACACGGCGGAAGTGGTGGTGCCTCCCGGCGGCTGACCGGACCCTCCCCGACGCTTGGCCGGGCGCTCCGAAGTGTGACGCCCCCGGACGCCCCCTCAGCGCGCGAGGGCCAGAAGCGAGTTGTCCAACTGGCGTTCAATGTCCACCAGCGGCGCGGTGTAGTGCCCCGAGAAGCAGGCGTCGCAGAAGGGACCGAACTCCTCTACGGCCTTCGTCATCCCCTCCAGCGAGATGTAGCCCAGCGAATCCAGCCCGAGCTCCTCGCGGATCTCCTCCACGGTGTGCCCGGACCCCATCAGCTCTTCCTTGCTGGGCATGTCGATGCCGTAGAAGCAGGGGTTGCGCACCGGGGGGCTGGCGATGCGCAGATGCACTTCCGCCGCGCCCGCGCCCCGCACGAAACGCACCAGGCTGCGGCTGGTGGTGCCGCGCACGATGGAGTCGTCCACGAGCACGATGCGGCGTCCTTCCAGTACCTCGCGCACCGGGTTGTATTTGATGCGGGCTCCGAAATCGCGATCCGCCTGCGAGGGGCGGATGAAGGTGCGGCCCACGTAGTGGTTGCGCAGGAGGCCGAGCTCGAAGGGTATGCCGGTCTCCTCGGAGTATCCCAGCGCCGCTGAATTCGCACTGTCCGGGACCGCCACCACCGCATCCCCCTCGACGGGATGCTCTCGCGCGAGCTGGCGCCCGAAGGCCCGCCGGGAGCGGTCTACGCTGGCTCCCCAGATGCGCGAGTCGGGACGGGCGAAGTAGACCAGCTCGAAGATGCACGGCGACGGACGGGCCGCGGCGCGCAGGCTGCGCAGCTTCTCGACCCTGCCCCCGCGAACGCGCAGCAGTTCGCCCGGCTCGACGTCGCGCACGTACTCGGCATTGACGATGTCGAAGGCGCACGACTCCGACGCCAGCACGTAGCCGTTGTCCTTTCGTCCCAGCAGGAGGGGGCGGAACCCGTGCGGATCGCGCACGGCGTAGAGGGCATCTCCCACCGCGATCACGAGCGAGAAGGCGCCTTCCAGATGAGCCAGGGCGTCGTCCACCTGCTGCGCCACGTCGCGGTGCCGCGAGCGCGCCATGAGATGCACGATGACCTCGGAGTCGCTCGAGGTCTGGAAGAGGGCGCCCTCTTCCACCAGCCGGTCCTTCATGTCGAGGGCATTGGTGAGGTTGCCGTTGTGCGCGATCGCGAGCGGGCCGTTCGCGTAGCGCGCCACAATGGGCTGGGCGTTCTCCTGCAGGCTGCCTCCGGCGGTGGAGTAGCGCACGTGGCCGACCGAGGTGCCGCCCGGAAGGGCGCTCAGCTTTTCCGCGTCGAAGACATCGGAGACGAGCCCGAGGCCCTTGGTCACGCTCGCGCGCCCGGCCCGGTCGATGGAGTAGATGCCGGCGGATTCCTGTCCCCGGTGCTGGAGCGCGTAGAGACCGAGAAAGACGAGTTCCGCGGCGTTTTCGATGCCGCTGACCGCGAAAATGCCGCACTCTTCGCGCGGGCGTCCGTCCAGCAGCGAGCCGGGGATGTCCGCCGGGCCCAGGGGGCGGGACTGCGGCTCGGCCTTGCCGGCCAGTGGAAGCGTGTACTGTCCGTCCCTCATGTGCCGCCTCCGGGCGCCCGCAGTTCGTGGATGCATCGCCGCTCGCATGCCGGGCGTGGTTCGTCCACGGAATACTATCCCTTGCTACTGCGCGTCCATGCGCTCCGGCAGAGCCCCGAAGTACACCGCACCCACCTCCCTGATGTCCGCCTCGATGCGCGCGTCCGCGCTCTCCACGACGAAACTTGCGCCGATCGCTCCTACCGTGCCGATCTTCGTGCAGGGCACGCCGTACCGATCGGCCAGCCGCCGCACCCGACCGAGGCTCGCGGGATCGCACGAAACCACCACGCGCCCCTGCGCCTCTCCAAAGAATAGTGCAGTCGAGGGCAGCGGGTCCGCCAGTCGCACGCGGATGCCGACCGGGTCTTCGCCCTCGTGCAGCGCGCTCTCGGCGAGCGCGCACACCAGGCCGCCCTCCGAACAATCGTGCGCCGAGCGCAGCAGCCCCTCGCCGATCATGGCCAGCAGCGCCTGCTGGAGCACGCGTTCCGCCAGCAGGTCCACCCGCGGGGGCTTGCCGCCCACGATGCCGTGCATCGCGTACAGGTACTCGGAGGCGCCCAGCTCGTCGGTGTTGCGCCCGAGCAGCACGATGACGTCGCCCTCGTCCCGGAACGCGTGTCGCGTCACCCGCTCCAGGTCCTCGATGATGCCGACCATGCCGATGACGGGCGTGGGGTAGATGGGCGTGCCGCTGGTCTCGTTGTAGAGCGAGACGTTGCCGCCGGTGACCGGGGTCTCGAAGAGCGCGCACGCCTCGACCATGCCCAGCACGGCCTCCCGCAGCTGATGGTAGATGTGCGGCTTGAGCGGGTTGCCGAAGTTGAGGTTGTTGGTCACCGCCATGGGCAACGCCCCCGCGCACGCCAGGTTGCGCGCGGCCTCAGCCACGGCGATGCGGGCTCCGGTGCCGGGCTCCAGGTAGGTGTAGCGGCCGCTGCAGTCGGTGGTGACCGCGATGCCGCGCCGGGTGCCGCGCACGCGCAGGACGCCCGCGTCCCCTCCCGGCTGGATCACGCTCGCCGTGCGCACGGTGGTGTCGTACTGGTCGTGGATCCAGCGGCGGGAGGCCAGGTTGGGAGAGGCCAGCAGGCGGAGGAAGTCGGCGGTGCGGTCGCCCTCGCCGCCCGCATAGGGCGCCAGGTCCATCTCCCTCAGCTCGCGCACCTCTTCGCCCTCGATGCCCTCGCGCTCGTAGGTCGGGCACCCCTCGGTGAGGGGCAGGGCGGGAATGTCGGCGACCGGGCGGCCGTCCTCCAGGATGCGGAAGCGTCCATCGGAGGTGACCTGGCCGACCTCCGCCGCCTCCAGCTCCCACTTGGCCAGGATCTGCCGGACCTCCTCTTCCCGGCCCCTGTGCACGACCACCATCATGCGCTCCTGGCTCTCCGAGAGCAGGATCTCGTACGGCGTCATCCCCGGCTCGCGCACCGGCACCAGCGCGGTGTCGATCACGACCCCGCTGCCGGAACGGCCGGCCATCTCCGCGGCGCTGGAGGTGATGCCGGCCGCGCCCATGTCCTGGATGCCCACGATGTGGCCGCTCCGGATCAGCTCCAGGCTTGCCTCGAGCAGGAGCTTCTCGGTGAAGGGGTCGCCCACCTGCACCTGGGGCCGGCTGGCGTCGGAGTCCTCGCCCAGCTCCTCGCTGGCGAAGGTGGCCCCGTGGATGCCGTCGCGCCCGGTGCGCGCGCCCACCGCCATCAGCGTGTTGCCTTCCCCGTGGGCCTCGCCGCGGATGAGCTGTTCCCGCTTCATGATGCCCAGGCACATCACGTTGATGATGGGATTGCCCTCGTAGCCGCGGTCGAAATAGGCCTCGCCGCCGAGGTTGGGGATGCCCACGCAGTTGCCGTAGTCGCCGGCTCCGCGCACGACGCCGTCGAAGAGGTAGCGCACGCGGCTCGAGTCCAGGTCTCCGAAGTGCAGCGAGTCGAGCACCGCGACCGGCCGGGCCCCCATCGTGAAAACGTCGCGCAGGATCCCCCCGATTCCCGTGGCCGCGCCCTGGTACGGCTCGACGGCGGACGGATGGTTGTGCGACTCGATCTTGAAGGCGAGCGCGTATCCGTCGCCGATGTCGATCACCCCCGCGTTCTCGCCCGGGCCCTGGATGACCCAGGGGGCCTCGGTGGGCAGGAGCCGGAGCAGGCGCTTTGAGTTCTTGTACCCGCAGTGCTCCGACCACATCGCCGAGAAGACGCCGAGTTCGGTGAAGGTGGGGGTGCGCCCGAGGTGCCCGACGATCTTGTCGTATTCCTCGGGCGTTAGACCGTGGTCGGCGACGAGTTCCGCCGTGATCTCCGGATCTCCGGGACGCGGCTCCGGCGCGGCCGGTCCGCTGCCGTTCCCGCCGCTCGCGGGCCCGATCATGCCACCCTCTCGCGCGCGCAATGAGCGACCAGCGACTCGAACATGCCCAGCCCGTCGGTCGAGCCCAGTACGCCTTCCGCCGCCCGCTCGGGATGGGGCATGAGCCCGAGCACGTTCCCCGCGGCGTTCACGATCCCGGCGATGTCGTTGGCGGAGCCGTTCGGGTTGCCGCCGTCGCCGCGTGCTCCTTCGCGCGTGGTGTAGCGGAAGACGACGCGCCCCTCCGCCTCGAGGCGCTCGAGGGTGGCCGGGTCGGCGATGTAGTTGCCTTCGGCGTGCGCGATCGGAATGCGCAGGACCTGGCCGGGGCGGTACGCGCGGGTGAAGGCGGTGTTCGTGGTCTCGACGCGCACGTGCACGTCGTGGCTCCGGAACTTCAGCGATTCGTTGCGTTTGAGGGCGCCCGGGAGCAGCCCGGCCTCGCACAGGATCTGGAAGCCGTTGCAGATGCCGAGCACGATCCCGCCGCGCCCGGCGTAGCGCTTCACCGCCTCCACGATGGGGCTGAAGCGTGCGATGGCGCCGGCGCGCAGGTAGTCGCCGTAGGAAAAGCCGCCTGGAAGCACCACCAGGTCGGGGTCGCCCAGCTCGTGCTCGCGATGCCAGATGAAGCGGGTGTCGACCCCCATCACCTTGCGCAGCACCTGCAGGCAGTCGTAGTCGCAGTTGGACCCAGGGAAGGTCACCACCACCGCTCTCACGTCGCCGCCTCCGGCTGTGCGGCGTTGCGTCCGACTTCGATGGCGAAATCCTCGGTCACGGGGTTCGCGAGCAGTTTCTCGCACATCCGGGTGGCCCGGGCGGCGGCCTCGTCCGGCGAGTCGGCTTCGAGCTCGATCACGAGCAGCTTGCCGGCGCGCACCTCCCCGACCCCGGCGAAGCCCAGGGAGTCCAGGGCGTGCTGGATGGCCTTCCCCTGCGGGTCCAGCAGCCCGCGGCGGGGGGTCACGCGGATTTCGATGGCGTAGGCGCTCAAGTTGTGTCCTCCGTGCCGTTGTCGTCGCGGGGGTTGGTCCGCCGGCGTCGGGCGAGCCGATTGCGCCTGCCGGGGCGGTAGCGGGGTCCGAGGCCGCCGTAGTCGAGCGGCCGGGCTTCTTCCTCGTCTTCAGGCTCGTCGTCATCCTCATCCTCATCCACTTCCAGGAGAGGATCGCGCTCGGGAATCCGGTCGAGGAAGCCGATCACCACCGACTTCAGAAGACCCCAGACGGCGTACCCGAACAGGACCGGGAAGAAGTAGTAGCGGGGGACGGCGATCGCGGTGACGATGGTGGCCACGACGATGGCGCTGTTGATGCGGGTTCTGGGGGTGCGCAGCCCGACCCGGGGCATGCGCGCGTAGGGGACGTGGCTCAGCATCAGCGCGGAGAGCAGCACCATGAGGATGCCCATGATCTGGGTCCACGGAAGGGTGCTCAGATACGCCTCGAAGAATGCCGTCTGGGTGAAGGGGTAGGATGTCGCCAGCATCATCCCCGCAGCCGGTGACGGCAGCCCGTGGAACGAGCGTTTCGCCTCTCCCCCCTGCTCCACGTTGAAGCGCGCCAGGCGGACCACGACCGCGGTCACGAAGAGGTAGGAGAGCAGCCAGCTCCAGGAGCCGTCGGCCCAGTAGAGCTGGTACATGACCATCGCCGGGGCTACGCCGAAGCTGACCGCGTCGGCCAGGGAGTCGAGCTCGGCGCCGAAGCGCGAGCCCGTGCGCGTGAAGCGCGCCAGGCCGCCGTCGAAGGTGTCGAGGATGCCCGCGAACACGATGAACCAGGCGGCCCATTCGTACGCGCCCCGCGACGCCATCACCATGGCGAACACGCCGAAGAAGACGTTGCCCAGGGTGAAGGCGGAGGGGATGATGATGATGCCCCTCTGGAGCCGCCTGCGGCGCGCGCGCTTGCGGATCACGGGATCGTCTTCATCCGAAGCTGGGGCCCCTGTACTCGGACAGCGGCACGCCCACCAGCCGCTGGAAGATGTCCAGGTAGCGGGCCGTCGACTCCTCCACGATGCGGTCGGGGAGGTCGGGCGGGGGCGGCATCTTGTTCCAGGCCGTTTCGTGAGCGAGGTAGTCGCGCACGGGCTGCTTGTCGAGGGAGGGCTGTCCGCGGCCGGTCGCGTAGTGCTCGGCGGGCCAGAAGCGCGAGGAGTCGGGGGTCAGCACCTCGTCGATGAGGAGGAGCCGGCCATCCGAGTCCATCCCGAACTCGAACTTGGTGTCCGCGAGGATGATCCCCCGCTGGCGCGCGGTCTCCGATCCGGCGCTGTAGATGCCGAGCGAGAGGTCGCGCAGGGTCTCCGCCATGGACGCGCCCAGCAGCTCCACCACCTGGTCGTAGGTGATGTTCTCGTCGTGGCCCTCGTGTGCCTTGGTCGAGGGGGAGAAGATGGGCGGCTCCATGCGGTCGCTCTCGATCATGCCCGGGGCAAGGGGCTCGCCGGCGAGCGTCCCGCTCCGGCGGTATTCCCGCCAGGCCGACCCGGTGATGTAGCCGCGCACGATGCACTCGACCAGGATCGGCCGGGTGCGGCGCACCAGCATCGCCCGGCGCGCCCAGCTGTCGACGCTGTGCGCCAGTTCGGGGACACGGTCGATGATCTCGTCCCGCCGCACGGCGAGCAGGTGGTGGTCGATGCCCCCCTCGGCGCCCGGCACCGGCGAGCGGGCGGAGAAGCGCGCCAGCCACCACGCGGTCAGCTGGGTGAGCACTTCGCCCTTGTGGGGCACGGGCTGGGGCAGGACCACGTCGAAGGCGCTCACGCGGTCGCTCGCCACCATGAACAGGGTGTCGGGGCCCGCCTCGTAGACGTCCCGCACCTTGCCGCGGTGGAGAAGGGGGAGGGATAGGGCGGAATCCACGATGGTCGTCACGTTGTCGTCGAGCTCCATGGCTGGGGTGGGGTCATGGTTGAGGTCAGACACGAATGTCGGGGGCGTCGAGACGGGCGCGGGCTTGGGGTCCGAGACGGTCGACAAGCGGCTGGGCGAACCCGTCGAGGAAGCGCTCCACCTGTTCGGGAGCGCGCCCGATGAACCGCTCGCCCCGGAGGAGGTCGGCCAGTTCGGGCGCGCTCAGGCCGAAGGCGTCGTCGCCGGCTATGCGGGAAAACAGGTCGGGGTCTCCGCCTTCCTCGCGCGCCTTGCGGGTGGCCGCGTGGGCGTGGCGCCGGATGCGCTCGTGCAGTTGCTGGCGGTCGCCTCCGTCCCGGGTCGCGCGCATGAGGATGGTTTCGGTGGCCATGAAGGGGAGCTGCGCGTCGAGCGAGCGGCGGACCACCGCTTCGTTGACCACCAGCCCGGAGGAGACGTTTTCGACCAGAACCAGTATGCCGTCGAGGGTGAGGAAGGCGTCGGGGATGCTGACGCGCCGGTTTGCGGAATCGTCGAGGCTCCGTTCCAGCCACTGGGTGGCCGCGGTGAACGCGCCGTCCTGATACAAAGTGATCACGTGGCGGGAAAGGGCGCAAACCCTCTCCGCGCGCATCGGGTTGCGCTTGTAGGGCATGGCCGAGGAGCCGATCTGGGTGCTCTCGAAGGGCTCCTCGACTTCTCCCAGATGCGAGAGCAGGCGCAGATCGTGCCCCATCTTGGATGTGGACGCGGCGGTGCCCGCGAGCGTCGCCAGCAGGGCAGCGTCGACCTTGCGCGGATAGGTCTGGCCGCTCACCGGGTAGCGGTGCTCGAAGCTCATGCGCTGGGCCACGGCGTCGTCGAGGGCGTCCACCTTCGCGGAGTCGCCGTCGAAGAGGTCGAGGAAGGAGGCCTGGCTGCCGGTGGTGCCGCGCACGCCCCTGAAGCGGAGCGAGCCGAGGCGAAACTCGATCTCCTCGATGTCGAGCAGCAGATCCTGGATCCAGAGCGTCGCCCGCTTGCCGACCGTGGTGGGCTGGGCGGGCTGGAAGTGGGTGTAGGCCAGGGTGGGGAGCGACCGGTAGCGGCGAGCGAAACCAGTCAGTGCCTCGACGCAGCGCACCAGCCGGTCGCGGATCAGGGTGAGGGCTTCCCGGTGAAGGATGAGGTCGGCGTTGTCGCCCACGAAGGCGCTCGTGGCGCCGAGGTGGATGATGCCTCGCGCCGCGGGCGCCACCTCGCCGAAGAGGTGGACGTGCGCCATCACGTCGTGGCGGAACCGGCGCTCCAGCTCCGCGGCCCGGTCGAGGTCCAGGTCGTCGACCGCGGCCCGCATCTGGCGCAGCGCCTCGCCGGAGATGTCCAGCCCCAGCTCGCGCTGCGATTCGCCCAGCGCGATCCAGAGCCGGCGCCAGGTGGTGAACTTGCGCGCCTGCGAGAAAATGTGCTGCATCTCGCGAGAGGCGTAACGTCCCGAGAGGGGGTGCACGTAGCCGCCCGAGGCGGACTTCCCAGTGCTGGATGCCCCGGCCGCGGCCGCGCGGCCCGGACTGCTAGAGGTCACGTCCCAGTTTCTCCCAGTCGGCCAGGAAGGCGGCCAGCCCGAGGTCGGTCAGCGGGTGGCGGATCAGCTTGTGCAGCACGCCCGCCGGCAGGGTGGCGACGTCGGCGCCCACTTCCAGCGACTCCACAACGTGGCGCGGATGCCTCAGGGAAGCCGCCAGAATCTCCGTCCGCATGCCGTAGTTGTCGTAGATGACGCGGATCTGGCGGATCAGCTCCATGCCGTCGTGGGAGATGTCGTCCAGCCGTCCGATGAAGGGCGAGATGTAGGCCGCCCCCGCCTTGGCGGCGAGCAGCGCCTGCGGGGCCGAGAAACACAGGGTCACGTTAACGGGGATGTCGCGCGAGCTGAGTTCGCGGCACGCCACCAGGCCGTCCTCGGTGAGCGGCACCTTGACCGCGATGTTGGGGTGGACGGCGGCCAGCCGGGTGCCCTCGTCGACCATGGCCTCGGTGTCGAGCGCGACGACCTCCGCGCTCACCGGGCCGTCGATAGCCTCGCAGATCTCCAGGAAGATCTCCATCGGATCGCGGTCGCCGGCCACCTTGGCCAGCAGGGAGGGGTTCGTGGTAACGCCATCGATGAGGCCCGCGGCGGCGGCGCGGCGGATCTCACCCAGGTCGGCGGTGTCGAGGAAGATCTTCATGAGTGGTTGGCGCTCCCTGCGAGTGGGCGGTCGGTGTCGGAATCTAACAGGGCGGGGTCGGCGAACGGGACGCTTCGGGCGGCCTCGGGAGGGATGTCGGCCGCCGCGGTGTTGTCTGAATCTGTCGCGGAGTCGTCCGGGATTGCCGTATTGTGCGCGGTTGTGTGCGCGGGATAGCGCACTCGGCGAAGGAAGAGGCCGGCGGCGGGAGCGGGGGGCGACGTGACCAGGCCGTCGCGGTTGCCGGCGAGCATCGCGCGCATGTCGTCGAGCGGTCGGCGTCCGCGGGCGATGTCGACCATGGTGCCCACCAGGTAGCGGACCATGTGGTGCAGGAACCGGTTGGCGAGGATGGTGAACTCGACGCCCAGGGCCCACTGAGTCCAGCGTGCCCCCGTGACGATACAGCGGTCTCCCCGGTGTTCCTGGCCGGCGCGCGCGAAGGCGGCGAAGGATTCCTCGCCCGCCAGGAGCGCGGCCGCTGCGTGCAGGGCTTCGACATCCACGTCCGCCCTGGCCGAGGCAGCGTCGTCGGTCACGGGGGCGAGAGGCCAGCACCACGGCCGGTGGAATGGCGAGCGGGCCGCAGCCGTCAGGCCCAGCCGGTATCCGTACTCGCGCCCCGTCGCGTCGTAGCGTGGGTGGAAGCCGTGCGGAGCGACGTGGGCCTCCGCAACCCAGATGTCCTGCGGGAGCGTGGCGTTGAGCGCGCGCAGGAGGGTGGTGGCGCTCCAGCGCGGTGGCAGGGTGACCGCGGCCACCTGGCCGGTGGCATGTACCCCCCGGTCGGTTCTCCCCGCCCCCGTTACCGTGCGCGGCGCGCCTGTAAGTCGCTCGAGGGTGGCTTGCAACTCACCCTGCACCGTGCGCACTTCCGGCTGCATCTGCCAGCCGAAGAAACGGGTCCCGTCGTAGTGCAGCGTGAGTCGGAAGCGGCGTTGTCCCCGGGCCATGACGCCGGGAAACTAGGAGTCCCGGAGCGACAACTCAATAGAGCCCGTCCTCTGCCACGGCCGGCAACGTCCCGGGTCCCGCGCGTTGACCGCCTGCCCCGTCCTTGGTACCATCGCCCGAGCGGTCCCGCCATCCCCCTGCGCAGCATTGGAATACGCCATGTCGCCCGAAGCGAAACTCGAGCTGGCCCCCCTGATCGCCCGCGTGTCCGAAGGCGCCGACCTGACCGCGGCCGAGGCGGAGGGCGCGTTCACGACCGTCATGTCCGGCGAGGCGACGCACGTGGCGATGGCGGCCTTCCTGATCGCACTCCGGACCAAGGGGGTGGTGCCATCGGAGATCGCCGGGGGCGTGCGGGCGCTGCGCCGGGCGATGCGGCCGGTGGCTTCGGAGCGAACCCACGAGCTGGTCGATACCTGCGGCACCGGGGGCGGCAGCGTGCGCACGTTCAACGTGTCCACCGCGGCCGCCCTGACCGCGGCGGCTGCCGGCGTGCGGGTCGCCAAGCACGGCAACCGCTCGTTCACATCGCAAAGCGGAAGCGCCGACGTCCTGGAAGCTCTCGGAGTTCGCATCGAACTGACACCGGACGAAATGGGCCGGGTTCTGGCGGAAACCGGGATCGTCTTCATGTTTGCGCCCCTTCTTCATCCCGCCATGCGTCACGTAGGTCCGGTGCGGGCCGAGCTGGCCGTCCCCACGATCATGAATCTGCTCGGGCCCCTCACCAATCCGGCCGGGGTGACTCGCCAACTGGTCGGCGTTTCCGACCCCGCCTGGCGGGAATTGATCGCGCGCGCACTGCTCGAACTTGGCCACCAGCGCGCTCTGGTGGTGCATGGCGAGCCCGGGATGGACGAGTTGAGCCCCGCCGGGACCACCACCGTGTCCGATCTTCGCGGCGGCAGGATCACGACCTACTCCGTTATCCCGGCTGACCTGGGACTGGAGCCGGGAGGTCTGGAGGCGCTTGCCGGTGGAACCCCGCATGAGAACGCCACCCTGATCGTGGATGTGCTGGAAGGCCGCCGCCGGGGCTCGGCGCGTGCGTTCGTCCTCGCCAACGCCGGCCCCGCCATCTACGTGGCGGGCCTGGCTCATTCTCTTCCGGAGGGGGTTGCCATCGCGACCGAAACCATCGACCGCGGGCTCGCGATCCGCAAGCTCGCGGAACTCCGCGAAGCCAGCCGCGCCGGCGGCGGTTGAGAAAGGTCGCGGGTCTCCGCACCCCCCGCGGGATCTGCTCGCCTGGTCCGTCCCGCTCAGGGACGACCGTCATCGCGATTCTCAGGCCGGGCGGGCCGCACTCCGGCGGCGCTGGGGACGGAATCGTGCGGGGCTGCGTGTCATCCGCGCCGAGCGAAGAAACGGTACGTCTCCCGGCCCCGGATCCTCTCCCACAAGCACCACTTCCGCGAAATCGCCCTTCAGTCTGCCCACCGCAAACGGAATCCTCATCCTACCCTCCCTCCGGCCGCAGCCGGTCTGGTGACCGAACCTCGGTCCGACCCCCCGTGAATCGTCCCGTCCCGATCGGTTGTCCCTCGATCGAACCTCAGTACTTGCGGATCACGCCGACCACGACGCCCTGGATCTGAACGTCGGCCGCGTCGACGATGATCGGCTCCATCGCTTCGTTGGCGGGCTGCAGCCGGATGCGGGAGCCCCGGTCGCGATAGAACTTCTTGACGGTGGCCGAATCGCCCCCCACCAGGGCGACTACGGTCTCGCCCTCATGCGCCACCTGGCGGGCGCTGACCACGATGTAGTCGCCGTCGCGAATCTGCTCGTCGATCATCGAATCGCCCTCGACCCGAAGGACGTAGCTCTCGGCGCCGCTCGGAACCATGTCCCGGGGCACGGACAGGGTTTCGGTGTCCTGAATGGCCTCGATGGGAAGCCCCGCGGCGACCGCTCCGAGCAGCGGCAGCGCGAAGACGCCGGCGCCCGTCTCCCGGTGCACCATCTCGATGGAGCGACTTTGGTTGTAGGCCTTCCGGATATAGCCCTTGCGCTCCAGATTGCTCAGGTGTTCGTGGACCGTGGCCAGGGAAGCGTATCCGAAGGCATGCGCGATTTCCTCGAAGTTGGGCGCGTAGCCCCACTCGTCCAGGTAGCCTTCGATGAAGTCCAGGATCTGTTTCTGTCGCTTGGTCAGGGGCATCGAATGCGCGCTCCGCGAAAGTGATGACCGAACAGGACCCGAATAACCTACCCGAAGGTTTACCGAAGCGCAAGATGCACTCCGAAAGAACCGGAACGGCATCCGTCCTCGACCGCGGATGTCCGATCCCGAACGCGTGAACATCCTCGACCGCATCGTCCGCACGAAGCGTGACGAAGTCCGGGCCCTGAGGTCCGTGCGGGCCGAGGTGGCGCGGGCCGCCCGTTCGGCGCCTCCGGCCCGCGACTTCCGCTCCGCGCTGAGAGGATCGTCGGGGGATGTGGCCATCATCGCGGAGGTCAAGCGGCGTTCTCCGGGGGCGGGATCCATTCGCGAGGACCTGGATCCGGCGGATCTGGCGGCGGACTACGGGCGCTCGGGCGCATCGGCCATCAGCGTGCTGACCGATCGCACGTACTTCGGAGGCGACCTGGACGATCTGCGGCGGGTGCGCGCGAGGGTGCCGCGGCCGGTTCTGCGCAAGGACTTTCTGGTCGACCCGGTTCAACTCGACGAGTCGCGCGCGGCGGGCGCCGACGCGGTGCTGCTCATCGTGCGCATCCTGGGGGATCCGCTTCTGGGAGAGCTGCTGAGGGGCGCGCAAGCGTTGGGGATGGCCGCGCTGGTGGAGGTTCACGATGCCGCCGAGCTGGAACGGGCGCTCGCGGCCGGCGCCGACGTGGTGGGCATCAACAACCGCGACCTGAGCACCTTCCGCTCGAGCGTGGCCGTCACGCTGGAACTGGTTCGCCGCATTCCGCCGGACGTCGTGGTGATCTCGGAGAGCGGGCTGGCCACCCGGGAGGACCTGGCCACCGTAGGTGCCGCGGGCGCGGACGCCGTCCTGATGGGTGAGGCGCTCCTGCGGAGTCCGCGCCCCGGCGACGCGGTGGCAGCCCTGACCGGCGTCCCGCGCGGACCGCGCGCCGCCACGGCCGGGCCGGAACCGTCACCCGCGACCGCCACCGCTCCCGAACCCCCCACCCCCAACCGGACCCGCCCCCGTGCCTGAAGTGAAGATCTGCGGGATCACCCGCCCCGCGGACGGCCGCCTCGCCGCGCAGGCAGGCGCTACCTATGTGGGCACCGTGCTCACCCCCGGGTTCTCGCGCAGCGTGGACATCCCCACCGCGCGGGCGGTGGCAGAGGCCGCCGCCATCCCGCTGGTGATCCTCCTGGTCGACCCGACCCTCGATCAGGCGGTGGCGGCGGCGCGCGACACCGGGGCGTCCGTGGTGCAGCTGCACGGCCGCGAAGACCCCGCCACCGTCGCCCGCCTGCGCGCGAGCGGCCCCTGGACGGTGTGGAAGGCCGCGCCCGTGCGCGACGCGGCCGAGGCCCTGACCGCGCTCGACCGGTACGGAGGCGCCGCCGACGGACTCCTCTTCGACGGATGGCACGAAAAGCTGCCCGGCGGAACCGGCACCCGCTTCCCCTGGCAGAGCCTGGCCGGAATCCGCGACCGCTTCGCCCCCGGGCAGCGCTTCGTGGCGGCGGGGGGCCTCAACCCCGGCAACGTGGCGGAGGCCGTCTCGATCCTGCGGCCGCACGTCGTCGACGCCAGCTCCGGGGTGGAGCGCCGGCTGGGCGTAAAGGACCCCGCGAAGGTGCGGGGCTTCGTGCGCGCCGCGCAGGGCAACGGAGGTGACTCGTGACGCCGGGCGCACCAGCGGCCGCGGACCGTTTCGGCCCGTACGGGGGCCGCTACGTGCCCGAGACCCTCATCACCGCGCTGGACGAGCTCACCGAGGCCTACCGGGACGCCTCGGCCGACCCGGCCTTCGCCGCGGAGCTCGGAGGCCTGCTCGAGAACTACGCCGGCCGGCCTTCCCCCCTCTACCGCGCTCCCCGCGTGGAGGAAGCCATCGGCGCGGGTCCCGTCTACCTGAAGCGCGAGGACCTCAACCACACCGGCGCCCACAAGATCAACAACACCCTCGGGCAGGCGCTGCTGGCGCGCTGGATGGGCAAGCGCCGCATCATCGCCGAAACCGGCGCCGGGCAGCACGGGGTGGCCACGGCGACCGTGTGCGCGCTCTTCGACCTCGAGTGCGTGGTCTACATGGGCACGGAGGATGTCGAGCGCCAGGCGCTGAACGTCTATCGCATGGAGCTGCTGGGGGCCGAGGTGCGTCCGGTGGACTCGGGTTCGTGCACGCTCAAGGACGCCACCAACGAGGCCATCCGCGACTGGGTGACCAACGTGCGCGACACCCACTACATCATCGGTTCCGTGGTGGGGCCCGATCCCTTCCCGCGCATGGTGCGCGATTTCCAGGCCGTCATCGGGGACGAGACGCGCGCGCAGCTGGAGGCCGCGGAGGGCAGGCTCCCCGGTGCGGTGGTCGCGTGCGTCGGCGGGGGATCCAACGCCATGGGCATCTTCCACGCCTTCGTTCCCTTCGGGGATGTGCGGCTGGTAGGGGTCGAGGCTGCGGGCGAGGGACTGGACAGCGGGCGGCACTCGGCGCCGCTGGCTGCGGGCACGCCGGGTGTTCTGCACGGGTCGCTGAGCTACCTGCTCCAGGACGCGGACGGGCAGGTGGCCCCGGCCCATTCCATCTCCGCCGGGCTCGACTACCCGGGCGTGGGGCCCGAGCACTCGTGGCTCCTCGATGAGGGGCGGGCGGAATACGTGACCGTCACCGACGATCGGGCGCTGGCCGCCTTCCACCGGCTCTCCCGCCTGGAGGGGCTCATCCCGGCGCTCGAGAGCGCGCACGCGATGGCGCACGTCTTCGAGGCGGGGGCGGAGCTCGCCCGCCACGGACCGGTCGTGGTGTGCCTGAGCGGCCGCGGGGACAAGGACGTCGCGCATGTGGCGCGGCTGTCGGGGACCGAGGCCGATGAGTGACCGCGCCCATGCCCGAACCGGCATGTCCCTCGCACAGTGCTTCGCGCGTTGCCGGGCCGAGCGCCGCGCCGCGCTCATCCCATTCCTGACCTGCGGCTATCCGGATGCGCCCCAGTCCCTTGAGCTGCTGCGGAAGATGGCGCGTGCGGGGGCGGACATCATCGAGCTGGGCATCCCGTTCAGCGACCCTCTCGCGGACGGACCCACAATCCAGCGCTCCTCGTTCCGGGCGCTCGAGGGGGGCATGACCACGGAGGGCACGCTTGAGGTGCTGCGGGCCTTCCGCGCCGGACACGACACTCCAGTGGTTCTCTTCGGCTACCTGAACCCCATCCTGCGCTACGGGGTCGACGAGTTCGCCCGCGCGGCCGCCCGCGCCGGCGCCCAGGGGCTGCTCCTGACCGACGTGCCCGCGGGGTCGGATCCCGCGCTGGAGGAGCGGCTGGCGGCGCACGGCCTCGACCTGATCCGCCTGATCGCCCCGACCACGTCGCCCGAACGGATCACCGTGATCGCGGGCGCGGGCGCGGGGTTCCTGTACTACATCTCGCGCACTGGGATCACGGGCGCACGCGCACAGTTGCGACGGGCGCTGGGGCGGGAGGTCGAGGCGGTCAAACGGCGGGCCGGGGGCATCCCGGTCGTGGTGGGGTTCGGCATCTCCACCCCCGAACAGGCCGCCGACGTGGCCGCGGTGGCGGACGGGGTGGTGGTGGGCAGCGCCCTAATCGACCGCTGCGAGCGCGACGGAGCGGACGGCGTGCGCGAGTTCGTCGCCGCCCTCAGGGGGGCGATGGGGCGGGACGGTCGGGATCCCGCCGGATAGCCAGCCTGCGGATTCAGCCACCGGACTGCTAAATGTTTAGTTGACGAGCCAGGCTTCCCCTCCGCATCGTACTGAGAGCCTTTCCTCGGTTAATGGGAGGTAGGACCGTGAGCCGTGCGCTGGCAGCGTTTCTGATGACGCTTTCGATGGGCGGATGCGGCGAGGGAACGCCCGAATCGTTACAGGAATCCTCGTCACGGCAACTGGGTGACACGACGTTCGTGTTCTCATCCTCACCCCTGCGAGGCACAGCCTCCCTTCGCGAGGTGTCACGAATCGGCATGATCGAAGGTCCGCCGGAGTACCTGCTGAGCAGGTTGCCGGTGTTCACGGTCGGCCCCGACGGAAGTCTCTTTGTCGCCGATCTCGACGGCGACCTGCGCCACTACGATGCGGAAGGCACATACGTAAGGACGATTGCCCGGCAAGGCCAGGGCCCCGGCGAGGTGACGTACGTGGTCAGCATGGACCTCTCCACCGACGGGGCGCTGGCCGCGCTGGACTTCGGCAATCGACGCGTCAGTGTCTTTTCGCCCGACGGCACCCTGGTCCGAGAGATCAGACTACGTCCGTCGGCGGGAAGACCGGGATACGGGCGGGATGCCCTCCGATGGGACGAACGGGGTCAGCTCTGGATCTCGCTCAACCCGCCCCGGAGTGGCCTGGACACGCTCCGCGCGGGGCAGCAGAGACCGTTGTTCGGACGCCTGATCGGCCACGAGGAAGTGACGGACACCGTGTTCCTGCCAACTCGAGCCTGGGAGGGCTGTGAGCGGCGATCCCCGGGGCACTCCGGAGGGAGCATGGAGGACAACCGCCTCCGCCACATGCCCTTCGCGCAATGGACGCGGGGCCGAACGGGTGTATTGGCTTTCGGCTGCTCGGCCAGCTACGCGATAGACGTCGTCCGGTCGGACGGGGGAGTGACTCGGATGTCGCGGGCATGGGATCCACCGGTGAGGACGGACGAGGAGCATGAATACTGGGACGACGGGTTCCGCGTACAGAACATGCGTCGGCGCAGTGACAACCAGACTCTCGCGAGGCTGGGACGTGGAGCTGAGTCAAGGTCGCTTCCTCCGATTCCGATCCTTCCGCGGGAGCGTCCCGCGTTCCTTCGACTCTGGCGCACGGACGACGGCCGAGTGTGGGTCTGGCCGGGAGCTCCGGGTATCAGCCGGCCTTCGACCGAGGAGCAACGGCGCCGCGGACTGGGGCCACGGCTCTGGTCGTACTGGAATCCGACGGACGGTTACGACGTCTTCGACGCGGATGGTCGATGGATCGGTCACGTCGATACCCCCGAAGGCTGGGCCGCACGCCCCTACCCGGGGCAGATGGATCCGTACTTCAAGGGCGACACGATCTGGGCTGTTCTCAGGGACGAGCTTGACGTCAGCTACATAGCAAGGTTCCAGGTCGAGTGGCCCTCGCCGGACTAGCGTCGCTCAGGATCCACCCTCAACCTCTTCGCCACCTCCGCATCCGGGCTGACGAACACCGTCTTCTCGCGCTCGAGCGTGACCGTGCCGGGAGGTGCGCCCCTCGGCTTGCGCACGTACTTGCGGCGCGTCCAGTCCACCGGAACGGTCGCCGAGGTGCGGCCCTTCGAGTTCACCGCGGCCAGGATGGCGGCCTCCTCCAGGTCACGGGGGGCCGGGTTGCCCTCGCCGCGCCAGCGCAGGATGACGTGCGCGCCGGAGGCGTGACGGGCATGCAGCCAGATGTCGTCGGGATCGGAGTGATGGAAGGTCAGTTCGTGGTTGCTCTTCGCCCCGCGGCTCACCCGGATCGCGGTGCCCGCCGAACTGCGAAAGCGGTGGTAGGGGAGGCGGGCAGGGGCCTTCCGCGACCTCGGTCCCGGAGCGGGCAGTCCCAGCCGCCGCTCCAGTTCCCCGGCATCCATCGATCCTTCTGCTACCTCCTCGGAGACCGCGTACCAGGCGGCCAGCCGGGCGTCCGCGTCCTCGATCTCGCCCGGGAGCGTGGCGGCGGCCCGATCCACGCGTGCGGCGCGGGCGTAGTAGCGCGCCGCGTTCTCGTGCGGCGCCAGCGTGGGATCGAGCGAGACGCGGATGGTGCCGCCTTCGAAGTCGTCGAGCGACACCCGGGCCGCCCCGCGCGGGATCAGCTTCATCCTCGCGAGGAGCAGATCCCCGATCCCACGCATCCGGACCGGGTCCTCGAGTCGGGCGAGCTGTTCCTGCAGGCGCACCAGCCGGCCCTCTGCCGCGCCGATGCGCTTTTCCAGGGCCGACATCACCTCGGACGGGACCAGGCTTGCGCGAGCGAGCACCTCCGACCCGTCCGTCAGCGCGGCAAGAAGAGTCTCGCGCGCGCTGCCCTCCATCCCCGGAAGGGGATAGGGATAGGGCTGGAGCCCCCGGCCCGAAGATAGCAGCCGGGGGTCGAGGTCCTTCAGATCGCGCCACTTGCGCCAGCGTTTCCAGCCAGCCTCGTCTCCGTCACCCAGAAACGCGTGCGCGTTCATGCGCGAGGTGTAGGCGACGTTGCGGACCAGGGTTGTCACCCGCTGCCGCGGCTCCACGTCCTGGAACAGCTCGCGCCACGACGCGAGGGCCATCGGGCGGCTAGCCCCCCGGCGCTTCGACGGGCGCGGCAGCTCGTAGACCGCGCCGGGAAGCAGCTTGCGCTCCCCGGAACGGCGTGGTCTGAGCACGCTTCGGATGCGGTCGTCGGGGCCCTCGGTGAGGATTGCGTTCCACCGGCCCGGCGAGAGTTCCAGCACGAGTCGCGTACGGCGCGTCCGGCCCCGCAGGCGGGTGATCTCCACCAGGATGGCGCGCTCGTCCGCGGGTGCGGAGACCTCGCGCACGATCCCCGCCAGCGGGACGGCGCCCGCAGGAGGCGTCGCCTCGTCGATGACGGCGAGCCCCGTTGAGGCCGGGTGCAGAGCGAACACGACCGTCCGTCCCCGCAGAAAGAGCGCAACCCGGCCCGCGCCGCGATCCAGATGGAGGGCGCGTGTCCGTCCTGCGCGCAACTCGCGCCCGAGCGCGCGTGCGGTGGCCACCACCAGCAGACTGTCCCATTGCATGACCGCAAAGCTATCGGCAACCGGGAACCAATGCGCCATCTCCGGAGACGAGTCCGGGTCCGGAAGGCGCACGCCGGGGTTGATTCCTCCCGGCCCGGGGCGCTATCTACTCCCCTGTATGAATCCCCCGCGCAATCACCCTCTCGTCGTCCGCGCCGGCGGCGGGCTGCTCCCCTGCTGGGCGCAGGCAAGCGAGTCCCGCCGCCTCCACATGATCCGGGTGTCGAACCTTATGCGCGAATGGGCAGTAGTACGCGCAGAATGCGAAGACGAAGTGGTGCGGTGGGCGGCGATGGGGCATCTCCACGATGTCCTGAGAGATGGCGACCCTGCGGAGCTGCGGGCGATGGTGGACGATGAGTTCGCGGAGCTCCCCGGGAAGCTGCTGCACGGGCCCGCCGCCGCCGGCCGTCTGGCCCGCGAGGGCGTCGAGGACGATGGCCTTTTGCGGGCGGTGGCCTTCCACACCCTCGGTCATCCCGGCCTGGACACCGCGGGTGTGGCTCTTTACGCGGCGGACTTTCTCGAACCCGGACGCGCGGTCCGGGCGGAATGGCGGGCGTCGCTCCGGGGACGCATGCCCGATGAAATGGACGACGTCGCCTTCGAGGTGGCGGGCGCGCGCACCGAGCACCTGCGGGGGATCGGCGGGTCCGTCCGGCCCGAAACCGCGGCCTTCCTGGAGCTGCTGAGGATGAGGGCTCATGGGTAGGCTGCTCCGCGGACTGGCCTTGGTGGCCGTGCTCGGCGGACTGGCCGTGCTGGCGGGCTCGGCGGTGCTCCAGTGGTGGGAGCCGCCCGAAGCCCCGCCCCTGACCGCCGACGTGATCGCCAATCCGCGCGAGCGGGTGCGCGTGGAGGTGTTGAACGCGGGTGGGGTACCCGGGATGGCGCGGGAGGCCACGGAGGTGCTGCGCGACGCCGGTTTCGATGTGGTCGAGTTCGGCAACGCCGGCGCGTTCGACCGCGACAGCTCCCTGGTGCTCGCCCGGCTGGGACGCGTCGACCTAGCGTCGATGGTCGCGGACGCCCTCGCAATCCCCACCTACCAGGACGAGCCCGACTCGACTGCGTACGTCGACGTCACGGTGCTGCTCGGGAGCACCTGGGATCCCTCCATCCTGATCGAGCCCGAGGCGGAACGCGCGCAGGACGCGGTGGCGGCCCCTCCGCCCGAGCCGGGCTGGCGCGGGATCCTCTCGCGTCTCAGGGAGTGGGCGGACGGTCTGAACCAGGCGGGGAGCCAGCGATGAGCAGGAAGAAGCGCAAGTCGAGCCGGGCGGCGCGGGCCAGGGCCGAGAGATCCGAAGGGACTCTGGGCGATTGGCTGCGCATGCTCCTCATCTGGGGTGGCCTCTTCTTTCTGATCCGGTTCTTCGTCCTGCAGACCTTCGTCATCATCTCGGGTTCGATGATGGACACGCTCCTGCTGGGCGACTTCCTGGTGGTGAACCGGGCCGCGATCGGCTCCCCCATCCCGGGCACCTCCATTCGCATCCCGGGCTACTCGAGCCCGAAACGTTTCGACATCCTCGTGTTCGATCCGCCGCACGAGGAGAACATGATGCTGGTGAAGCGCCTGATCGGCCTGCCCGGCGACACGCTGGAGATGCGCGGCAAGACCCTCTACATCAACGGCTCGGTCGCGAATGAGCCCTACGCGCAGCACAACCCGGCGAGCCCGGACCACGACGACATCCGCATGACCTGGCAGACGCCGTTCCTGGTGCCCGGGGAGGATGCGGACTCGTATCGCCCCAGCCGCGACGACTGGGGTCCCATCATCATCCCGCCCGGCAACTACTTCATGCTGGGCGACAACCGCGACGAAAGCCAGGATTCACGCTACTGGGGGCTGCTTGAGGGCTGGCGGCTCGAGGGCCGCGCACTGTTCATCTACTACTCGTACGAACGCGGCACGATGACGCCCTTCCCCTGGCTCCGCCGCATTCGCTGGGATCGCATAGGGGACCGCATCCGCTGACGCGGGCCGGCAACCCCTACCCGGTGAGCACCGTCAGCCGGCTCGCCCGCAACTGACCGCACGCCGCGTCGATGTCGCGCCCCCGGGGCTCGCGCACCATCACCGCCACTCCGCCCTCCTCCAGCTTCCTGCGGAACGCCTGCACTCTCGCGGGCGCGCTCGGGCGCCAGTCGGGCTGGTAGGGAATCGGGTTGAATGGGATCAGGTTCACGAAGGCGCGCGTGTCGCGCGCGAAACCGGCCAGGGCGGGGATGAGCGCGAGATCGTCGTTCACGCCCCGGATCATCGTGTACTCGAGCGTGATGCGGCGGCCGCGCACCCGGCGGAATCGCTCGAGGGCGGCCTTCACCTCGGCCAGCGGATAGCGCTTCTCCAGCGGGATCAGCTCCCGGCGCAATTCGGATTCCGGAGCGTGCAGCGAAAGCGCGAGCCCGAACTGCTCCGGCCGTTCGGCCAGGGAGCGGATTCCGGGGACCACGCCCACCGTCGACACCGTGATTCTGCGCGCCCCGACCCCGTAGCCGCCATTCAGGATGGTGAGCGAGGGCAGGACCGCGCGCGGGTTGGCGAGCGGTTCCCCCATCCCCATGAACACGATGTTGGAGACTTCGCCCATGTCGCGCTGCCGCGCCCAGCGCCGGGAGGCTCGGAACTGGGCCACGATCTCACCCGCCGTCAACTGCCGCCGGAAGCCCGACCAGCCGGTAGCGCAGAAGGTGCACCCCAGCGGGCAGCCCGCCTGCGACGAGATGCACAGGGTGAGGCGCGAGCGGGTGGGGATCAGCACCGATTCCACCAGCTCGCCGTCCCAGAGCCGCCACAGGTGCTTTACGGTCCCGTCCCGCGAGACCGACACGCTGGCGGTCGCGGGCTCCTCGAGGCGAAAGGCCGAGGCGAGGACGTCGCGTTCGCCCAGCGGCAGGTCGTTCATCTCCCCGAAGCCGCGGGCATCGTTGCGGAACACCCAGCGTTCCACCTGGCCGGTGCGGAACTCCGGCTGCCCGCGTTCACGGAAGTGGCGGCGCAGAACTTCGCGCAATTCCGCCGGGACCAGGCCCAGCAGGTCGGGGCGCTCGTCGCCGCTCGCTTTTCGCACCATGGCAGTCCGGAAGGAAGTCACCGCACGCTCGTTCTCGCGCACCCTCCGGAAACAGGCGAAGTCTCCTTGCTTGAGCCGGGGGCGCACGCTGACTAACTTAGCGCGATTTCGCAGGAGAGGGGCCGTCGGCTTCCTCTTCCATCCCCGCTCGCGAGATGTTCGACGAGCACTCCCCGCAAGTCCGATTCGTCGGCTTGTCCCCGCTTTCAACCCGGGCTCACATGACTGATCCGAAACCGGAGCGCACTTCCCGGCGGTCGCGCATGGCGGGAAGCCTCCGCGAACAGGACGCGGGCCGCACGCAGCGACTCGCCGGCTGGGTTCATCGGCGCCGCGACCTGGGCGGCATGGTGTTCATCGATCTGCGCGACCGCTCCGGGATCGTGCAGGTTTCCTTCGGCCCCGACTGGACGGAACCGGAGTCGTTCAGGGCGGCGGGCAAGCTCGGCGCCGAAGACGTGATCGCGGTGCGCGGCGAGGTCGTCCGACGGCCGGCAGAGGCGCAAAACCCCGAAATGGCGACCGGTGCGGTGGAACTGCAGGCCACGAGCTTCGAACTGCTCGGGGACGCAGACACGCCCGCCATCCCGGTGCACCAGAACCCGGGAGAGGAGCCTCCGGCGGAGGAACTGCGGCTGCTGCACCGCCATCTGGACCTGCGGCGCGCGCCCATGCAGGCCGCGCTGGAACTGCGTCACCGGCTGGTGCTCGAGACCCGCAACTACCTCGACCGGCTGGGCTTCCTCGAGATCGAGACCCCGATCCTCACCAAGCCGATGCCGGAGGGGGCGCGCGACTTCCTGGTGCCCAGCCGCGTCCACCCGGGAGAGTTCTACGCCCTGCCGCAGAGCCCGCAGATCTACAAGCAGATCCTCATGACCGCGGGGTTCGACCGCTACTTCCAGATCGCGCGCTGTTTCCGCGACGAGGATCAGCGCACCGACCGGCAGCCCGAGTTCACCCAGATCGACGTGGAGGCATCGTTCATCGCGCCGGAGGATATCCTGGGGTGGATCGAGGGACTCATGGTCCGCCTTTCCGAGGTGGCGGGGATGGGCACGCCCGCGCCGTTCCAGCGCATGGCGTACCGCGATGCCCTGGACGGCTATGGCAGCGACCGTCCCGACCTCCGCTTCGGGCTTGAGATCGAGGACTGGTCGGAGCCCTTCGCGGATGTGGACTTCCGCATTACGCGCGCGGCGCTGGAGGCGGGCGGGCGCGTGCGCGGGCTCCGCCTTCCGGGAGGTGCATCGCTCTCCCGCAAGCAGGTGGGGGTGATCGAGTCGGCCGCAAGGAAGGCCGGTGCGCCCGGGCTGCTCTGGGTCAAGCGCACCGAAGACGGCGGTTCGGGTCCGCTCGCCCGCTTCTTGGGCGAGGGGCACTACGACGCGCTGAGCCTGCGTGCCGGCGATCTGGCCCTGGCCGCAGCCGGCCCGGATGCGGTCACCTCGCCGGCTCTCGCGGCGGCGAGGCTGCGGGCGGCGGATGTGGCCGCCGTCCCACGCGGCCGGGAGCATGCGTGGGCGTGGATTCTCGACTTCCCGCTCTTCGACCCGCTTCCGGACGGAGCGGGCATCACCTTCAACCACCATCCCTTCGTGATGCCGGCGGAGGAGGACCTGCCTCGACTGGAGTCGGATCCGCTTTCGTGCGGGGCACGCGCGTACGATCTGGTGTATAACGGTTCGGAACTCGGATCGGGCAGCCTGCGCATCCACGACGCGGCATTGCAGGAGCGCGTCCTGCGGGCTCTGGGCCTGGGCGACCGGCAGATCGAAGAGCGCTTCGGCTTCCTCCTTCGGGCGTTGCGTTCCGGTGCTCCTCCGCATGGCGGAATCGCGCTGGGGATGGACCGCATCGTGCAGCATTTCGCGGGAGCCACAAGCCTGAGAGACGTGATCGCGTTCCCGAAGACCACCGCGGCGAGGGCCCTCTTCGAGGCCGCGCCCGGACGTCCGGGAAGGGCGGAGCTGGAGGCGCTGAAGCTGGCATGACCCAGACCATAGTGGAGCACCGCCTCGACACCGAGGGAGCCGATCCGCTCCTGCTGGCCGGGGTCAACGACGCCAATATGCAGGGACTGGCGCGTCTCTTCGGCATCCGGGTGATCCTGCGCGGCGACCGGCTGCTGCTCTCGGGGGCCCTCGAAGGCGTGGAGCGGGCCGTCCCCGTGGTGCGCCACATGATCGAGCTGGCCCGCATGAGGGTCGGGTTCGACGCCTCCGACATCGCACGCTTCGCGGAAGAGCACGCCAGCGGCGGCCGGGCGGCACCCGTGGAGGCGGGAGAGCCGTCCCGCATCGCGCTGCCCGGGTCACGCCGGGTGATCAGCCCGCGCTCCGAGGGACAGCGGCGCTACGTCGAGGCCATCGACAGCTTCGAAATCGTCATTTCGATCGGTCCGGCCGGCACAGGCAAGACCTATCTGGCCGTGGCCAAGGCGGTGGAGGCGCTCTACCGCAAGCGGGTGCGGCGCATCGTGCTGGCCCGGCCCGCGGTGGAGGCGGGCGAGAACCTGGGCTTTCTCCCCGGCGACCTGCAGGAGAAGGTCGACCCCTACCTGCGGCCCCTCTACGATGCGCTGGAGGACATGATGCCGCCCGAGCGCGTGCGCCGCGCCCTGGACGATCGCACCATCGAAATCGCGCCCCTCGCCTACATGCGCGGCCGCACGCTTTCGGACGCCTTCGTCATCCTGGACGAGGCCCAGAACGCCACCCGCGCCCAGATGAAGATGTTCCTGACCCGCCTGGGCCTGAACTCGCGCGTGGTCATCACCGGCGACAAGACCCAGATCGACCTCCCGAACCGAGCGGATTCGGGTCTGCTTCAGGTGGAGAACATCCTCCGCAACGTGAACGGTATCGCGCTCGTCTATCTGGACGCGGTGGATGTCATCCGCCATCGGCTGGTGAAGCACATCATCCGCGCGTACGAGAAGGACACCGTGGAAGGAGAGCCCCGGTGACCCTCTGGCGCATGCTGTCGAGCCCGCCGGAGCGCCTGTGGCCCGAGGCGGTCGTCCACCACGGCGCGCGCGTCCTGATGCTCGCCGGGCTCGCCCTCCTGGTGACGGTGGGGTTCCCGCCCAACCCGCGGGTGGCCGACGTGAGCGGGTACGAGGCCGGGGTGGTCGCGACCGAGGATCTGATTGCCGAGGTCGAGTTCGCGGTGCCCAAGTCCGCGGCCGAGCTGGAGCGCGACCGGGCGGCCGCGGTTGCCGCGGTGCCGATGATCTACCGCTACCGTCCGGAGGCGGGCGACTCCACCGCCGACGCCCTCAACCGTTTCTTCGCCACGGTCGAGGATACCCTGGGGGCGGGCCCCGCGGCGCTCGATTCCGTGCTGGCGGCCGAGAACATCGCCGCGACACCTGCGCTGGTGGAGATGCTGCGGGATGCGGCCGTCCGCGAGGAAGTGCTCCGGGCCGCACTGCGCGCCGCGCGGGAACTCATCCCGGCCGGCGTGGTCGATGCGACGACACGGGATAACCTCGGTGACCGCATCACGGTGCTCGACGAGGGCGGTGAACGTTTCGTGTCGGCCGCCGAGCTGCTGACCGCCACCGACCTCTACAACCGCTCCGCCGCGCTGCTGCCCGACGACGCTTCTCCGGAGGCGACCGAGATCCTGCGTCTGCTCCTCATCCGCTTCCGCGAGTTCAGCTACGTGCCCAACCAGGAGGCCACGGCGGCCCGGCGCACGGCGGCCCGCCAGTCCGTCGCCACCACGCGCGGCAACGTGCTCACCGGAGAGGCCATCCTGCGCGCCAACCAGCAGGTCACCGACGAGGACCTGGTCCGCCTGCGCGCCTACGAAGAGCAGCTACGGACGCTCGGGCTGCTCGGCGCGACGGCCACGGGCTTTCTGCCGTCCCTCGGCGCGTACCTCCTGCAGGTGCTGCTGCTCGGGATGCTCTGGATCGTGCTGTGGGCCTATCGCGGCGAGGTGTACACCAACATCCGCTGGATGACGCTCCTGGCTCTGCTGCTGGCCACCTACTTCGCCTCCGCAATCGTCATTTCGCGGGTTGCCATCTTCCCGCCCGAGCTGCTCCCCATTGCCTTCGTGACGCTCTCGGTGGCGGTGGTGTGGGACGGCCGCCTCGCCCTCATGCTCGCGCTGGTGCTGGCCGTCGTTACCGCGTCGCTAACGCCCTTCCAGGGCGCGGAAGTGATGGTGACCACCATGGTGGGCGGCGGCGCGGCGGCGCTCGCCGTAGGAGTCGTGCGGCGGCGCTCGCAGAGCTGGACCTTCATCGCCGTAATCGCCGGATCCTATGCCTTCGTCACGCTCTCACTGTGGCTCAGTCGGATGCAGCCCTCCGCGGGGGTGCTCCCCTCCATCGGCTGGACCACCGGGAACGCCATCGTAAGCGCGGGCCTGGCGCTCCTCTTCGTGCCCGCGTTCGAGTGGTTCACGGGCATCACCACCGATCAGACGCTGCTCGAGTTCGCGGATCCCAACCGCACGCTGCTCAAGCGCCTGTCCATGGAGGCACCCGGCACCTACGCCCACACCGTCAACGTGGCCAACCTGGCCGAAGCGGCAGGCACGGCCATCGGCGCGAACGGGCTTCTGTGCCGGGTGGGCACGTACTACCACGACGTCGGCAAGGTGCTCGAGCCGCAGTACTTCATCGAGAACCAGCACGGGGGCGTAAACCCGCACGACCGGCTCGATCCGGCGATCTCGGCGGCCATCCTGCGGCGCCACGTGGTCGAAGGACTCCGGCTGGCCCGTCAGGAAAAGCTGCCCGCGGCCATCTCGGCCTTCATCGCCGAGCACCACGGCACCCAGCGCATCGGCTACTTCTACGGCAAGGCGCTCGAGCAGGCCGGTGAAGAGAATGTCGACGCAACCGAGTTCCACTATGCGGGACCGAAGCCGCAGTCCAGGGAGACCGCGGTGGCGCTCCTGGCAGATCCCGTGGAGTCGGCCGCCCGCACCCTGCGCGATCCCACCCCGGAACGCATCCGAGCCATGGTCGACGCGATCGTGGACAGCCGGGTGGCCGATGGCCAGTTGGACGAGGCTCCGCTCACCTTCGCGCAGGTATCGCTCGTGAAGGAGCAGTTCGCGAAGGTGCTCGAAGCGATGTACCACCGCCGCATCGACTATCCCGAAACGGCGCATATCAGCAAGGCTCGCGATGACGGCGAAGCGGCCGGCGACGAACCCTCGGAAGCCGCCGCAAACGGTGATCCCGCCGGCGACGCCGCGCCGTCCCCCTCCTCCTCCCCCTGACACCGCTCCCGGAACCGTGACCGGGCCCCAGGTGCTGGTTGACGTTGACTCCCCGGCCGCGGCCGAATCGGCGATTTCGGCGCGTGTGCGCGCGAGCCTGGTCCGTGCCGTGCGCACCACGTGCGCCGACGAGGAAACGATGCATGGGGAGGTGTCGCTCACCCTCGTCGGAGACGACCGCATCCGTGCCCTGAATCGCGACTACCTCGGCCGCGACCGCGTCACCGACGTGATCTCCTTCGCCCTGCACGGTCCGGATGAGCCGCTGCTGGCCGACATCTACATCGGCTACCCGCAGGCCCTGCGCCAGGCAGCCGAACTCGGTCTGTCCGCGCACGAGGAACTGGTGCGGCTCGCCATCCACGGAACCCTCCACGCGCTGGGGTACGACCATCCCGCCGAGGATCGCTTCGCGAGCGCCTTCTTCCTCCGCCAGGAAGCGCTGGTGAAGCGGGTGCTTGCCGCCGGCGACGGGTCCCGCGAGAATTCTCGCGCCTCGTCGAACCCGCCCTAGCTTCCGGACCATTCGCCGTGTCGTCGCAAGAGTCCCTCGCGCTCCGCAAGGAGGTTCTGCTGGCCGCGATCGCCCAGGGGAAGATCGCGGAGGCGAACCATACCCTGGCGAAGCTGCATCCTTCGGATGTGGCGGATGTCCTGGAGTCGCTCTCGGACGCCGACCGCCTTGTGGTTCTGCGCGCTCTCCCCGCCGAGCTGGCCTCCGAGACCCTCGCCGAGATGGAGGAGGACGAGCACGCGGCGGATCTGCTTGCGGCCATGACGCCCCACCGCGGCGCGAAACTGCTGAGCGAGCTGGCCGACGACGACGCCACCGACCTGGTAGCCGACCTGCAGCCCGAGGAGCGGGCGCGCATCCTCGCGGAGATGTCCGTCGAGGACGCGGGAGAGATCCGCGAACTGCTCGCCTATCCGGAGGAGAGCGCGGGCGGCATCATGACCGCGGCGCTGGTCTCGGTGCCGGAAATCCTCAGCGCCGGGCAGGCGATCGAGGAGGTCCGCCGGCAGGGCAGGGAGGTGGAGGACTTCTACACCGTGTGGGTTGTCGACGGCAGCGGGCGGCTGGTGGGAACGGTCCCTCTCGACGATCTGATCCTGGCTGAGCCGGAGGACCCGGTATCGACGCTGGTGGAGCCCGTGGCGGCCGCGGTGAGCCCGGACGAGGACCAGGAGGAGGTTGGCCGCCTCATGGCCCGCTACAACCTGCCCACGGTACCGGTGGTGGATCCCGGTGGAAAGCTGCTGGGGCGGATTACCTTCGACGACGTGCTCGATGTGATGGAAGCCGAGCAGACAGAGGACATCCTGCGCTTCGGCGGTGTCTCGGACGACGAGTCGCTGGGGGCGAACTGGGTGGCAGCGGTCCGAACCCGTCTTCCGTGGCTGGTCCTGAACCTGTTGACCGCGACCGCGGCAGCGCTGGTGGTCTATTTCTACGCCGATACCGTCGAGAGCGCCGTCATTCTCGCGGTCGTCATGCCCGTGATCGCCGGGATGGGCGGGAACGCCGGGTCCCAGGCCCTGGCGGTGACGGTGCGCCGCTTGGCGCTGCGCGACGATGTGGGCGCCGATCCGGGGGCGGTGGTGAGCAAGGAAGTCCTGGTGGGGCTTGTGAACGGGGCCGTGCTGGGAGGCATCGTGGCCGGGGCGAGCCTGCTCGTGCCGGGCGGAGATCCGCGCCTCGGGCTGGTCGTGCTGATCTCGATGTGGGGCACGATGCTGATGGCGGGGTTCGGAGGGGCGTTCATCCCCATGTTGCTGCACCGCCTGGGATTCGACCCGGCGGTCGCGTCCTCGGTCTTCCTGCACACCGCGACCGATTTCCTGGGCTTCCTGCTCCTGCTGGGCCTCGCCACCGTCCTCCTGATGTAGCCGAAATTGGACGTTCCGCACGGGATCCCGATCGACGGACACTCGCTCACGCTGGAGGCGGTGGAGGCGGTGGCGCGCTCGGCCCCCGGCACGCAGCGTCTTTCGCTGGACGCCGCGGCCGCCCGGCGCATGCGGGCCTCCCGCGCCACGATCGAGCGGCTGATCGGGTCGGGCGAGCCGGTCTACGGCATGACCACCGGGTTCGGGCGGCTGGCCGAGGTCGTCATTGCGCCCGAGGACCGCAGGGCGCTGCAGCACAATCTCATCCGCAGCCACGCCTCCGGCGTCGGCGAACCCCTGCCCCGCGAATGCGTGCGGGCGATCATGCTGCTGCGCGCAAACGCCCTGGCCCGGGGACATTCGGGATGCCGCCCGCGGCTCGTAGAGCGGCTGCTGGACATGCTCGACCGCGGGATCCACCCCGTCATCCCCGAATTCGGCTCGGTGGGTGCGAGCGGTGATCTCGCGCCCCTGGCGCACGTGGCCCTGAGCCTTCTGGGCGAGGGGATGGGCGAGATGGGCGGCGAGCAGCGCTCGATGGAAGACGTCCTGGCCGAATCGGGGCTCGCGCCGATCGGGCTGGGACCCAAGGAGGGCCTCGCGCTCATCAACGGCACCCAGGCGACCACCGCGCTGGGGGTTCTGGCGCTGCTGGCCGCGGAGCGGGCGCTGGACACCGCCGAGGCGAGCGGCGCGATGTCGACGGAAGCCCTCCTGGGGACCCCCGAGGCGTTCCGGCCGGAGATCCAGGCCGCGCGGCCCCACCCCGGGCAGGCGGCGTCGGCTGCCCGCCTGCGCGCCCTCATCGCGGGATCCGAGATTCGCGAGTCGCACCGCCTCGGCGACCCGCGGGTGCAGGATGCGTACTCGCTTCGCTGCATCCCGCAGGTGCACGGGGCCGCTCGCTCCGCGCTCGGCTACGCGCGGCGCATCCTCGAGGTGGAGGTGAACAGCGCGACCGACAATCCCCTGGTGTTCCCGGAAGCGGCAGGGGGCGCCGGCGAGTCCCGCGAGGTCCTCTCCGGAGGCAACTTCCACGCCCAGATCGTGGCGCAGGCGCTCGACCTTCTCGCGATCGCGGTGGTGGACGTGGCGTCCATGTGCGAGCGCCGCATCGAGCGGCTCGTCAACCCGGACCTGTCGCTCGGGCTGCCCGCCTTTCTCGCCCGGCGCCCGGGGCTCGAGAGCGGCCTGATGGTCGCGCAGGTGGTGGTCGCCGACCTGCTGTCGGAGATGCGCGTTCTGGCCCACCCGGCCAGCGTCGACTCGGTGCCGACCAGCGCCGGCCAGGAAGACCACGTCGCCATGGGGCTCGCGGCTGCGCGCAAGGCGGGGCGGGCCGTGTCCTGTCTGGAGCACATCCTGGCCGCCGAACTCATGTGCGCGGCGCAGGGCATCGACTACCGCCGTCCGCTGCGTTCCAGCGACGCGGTCGAGGAGATTCACGCGCTCGTTCGTACCCGGGTTGCGACGCTTTCCGGCGACCGGTCGCTGACCGCGGACCTGGAGGCGCTCGCCGATCTGGTGGCTTCGGGCGCCATCGCCGACATCACCCGCAGCGCCGGGGGAGGCTCATGACCCGCACGCCACGGACCCGCACCGTGCGGGCTCCCAGGGGAGAGCGCATTTCGTGCCGCGGCTGGACCCAGGAGGCCGCCCTGCGCATGCTCATGAACAACCTCGACCCCGAGGTTGCCGAAGCGCCCGACGCCCTGGTGGTGTACGGCGGCACCGGAAGGGCGGCGCGCTCCTGGGACGCCTTCGACGCCATCGTGCGCACGCTGCGCGGCCTCGCCGACGACGAGACGCTGCTCGTTCAGTCCGGAAAGCCGGTGGGGGTGTTCCGCACCCATCCGGAGGCGCCGCGGGTGCTCATCGCGAACGCCAACCTGGTCGGCAAATGGGCGACCTGGGAGCACTTCCGGGAGCTGGAGAGGCGCGGCCTCATCATGTTCGGGCAAATGACGGCGGGGTCGTGGATCTACATCGGCACCCAGGGCATCCTCCAGGGCACCTACGAGACCTTCGGCGCACTCGCCCGCAAGCACTTCGGGGCATCTCTGCGCGGACACTGGGTGCTGACCGGCGGGATGGGGGGCATGGGTGGAGCCCAGCCGCTCGCCGCCACCATGAACGAGGGCGCCATCCTGTGCGTGGAGGTCGACGCCGAGCGCATCGAGCGGCGCATCGCGACCCGCTACTGCGACCGCATGACCCACGACCTCGACGAAGCCCTGGCGTGGGTGCGGGGCGCGGCGCGGTCGGGCGAGGCGGTCTCGGTCGGGCTGGTGGGCAACTGCGCCGAGGTGCTTCCGGAGCTGGTGGCGCGCGGCGTGACCCCGGATGTGGTCACCGACCAGACATCGGCGCACGACCCCCTGGGCGGGTACGTCCCGGCCGGCCTCTCCCTCGAAGAAGCCGCGCGCCTGCGCAAAGCCGACCCGAAGGAGTACCAGCGGCGGTCGCTTTCCTCCATGCGCGCCCACTGCGCGGCCATCGTGGCGATGCAGGAAGCCGGCGCGGTGGCGTTCGACTACGGCAACAACCTGCGCGGCATTGCCCTGGAGGCGGGCCTGGACAACGCCTTCGCCTATCCGGGCTTCGTGCCCGCCTACATCCGCGACCTGTTCTGCGAGGGCAGGGGCCCCTTCCGCTGGGCCGCGCTCTCGGGAGATCCCGCCGACATTCACCGTATCGACGACCTGGTGCTGGAGATGTTCCCCCGCGACGAGCACCTGTGCCGCTGGATCCGGCTGGCCCGCGACCGGGTCGCGTTTCAAGGCCTCCCCGCGCGCATCTGCTGGCTGGGGCAGGGAGAGCGGGCGCGCTTCGGGTGCGCCATCAACGACCTGGTGGCAAGCGGGGAGGTGAGCGCGCCGGTAGTCATCGGCCGCGACCACCTTGACACCGGGAGCGTCGCTTCCCCCAACCGCGAAACCGAGGCCATGCGCGACGGCAGCGACGCCATCGCGGACTGGCCGATCCTGAATGCGCTGCTCAACACCGCGTCGGGGGCCAGCTGGGTGTCCTTCCACCACGGCGGCGGCGTCGGAATCGGCTACTCGCTTCACGCCGGCCAGGTCGTGGTCGCCGACGGCACCCCCGGGATGCGGGCGCGCATCGAGCGGGTGCTCACCAACGACCCCGGCATCGGGGTCGCGCGCCACGCCGACGCCGGCTACCCCATCGCCCTCCGGACCGCTCGGCGCGAGGGAATCCGCATCCCGATGCTGGAGTAGCCGCGGTCCCACGAAGCCATTCCAGCGCCCGCGCTTCGCCCGCACATTCATTCATGACCGCAAGCGGGCAGTTGGGGCGCGAGGGCGAAGCGATCGCCGCGCGCCATCTCGAGGACGCGGGCTGGACCGTGCTGGAGCGCAACTACCGCGCGGGCCGCAACGAGGTGGATCTGATCGTGCGCCGCGGGCGCACGGTGGCCTTCGTGGAGGTCAAGGCGCGACGGGGAACGGGCTTCGGCCATCCACTCGAGGCCATCACGGAACGCAAGAAGGGCGAGATCGCCAAGGTCGCCCGCGCCTGGATGCATGCGCGTGGCGGCCTCAGGGGACTGTCGCTGCGCTTCGACGCGGTGGCGGTCCAGTTCGGGAGCACACGCGACGCGTCGCGTGTTCCGCACGTCGACCATGTCGCCGATGCGTGGCGCCTCTGACCCGGTTCGCGCACCCATCCGCCCCGCTGGCCGGCGTCGAGCGGGGCCGGGCTGGCGGCCCCCGCTTCCGCTTGACGCGCGATACCCCCGAATCCAGATTGCTGCGTGCCCCAGGTCCGCAGAGCGAAGACCCACCGAACCCCGTCAGGGCCGTGCAGGCAGCAGCGGTACGTGCGGCGATCGCGGCTGCGGTTCACCTGGGGCATGTTCCTTTCTCCCGCAGCCGAATCCGCGTGTCCCATACCGCGCTAGCCCGCAAGTACCGTCCCCGGCGCTTCGCCGAGGTTGCGACCCAGGAACACGTTTCCGAGACGCTGCGGCGGGCGGTGAGCGCAGACCGCACCGGTCACGCCTACCTCTTCTGCGGTCCGCGGGGCGTCGGCAAGACCACACTGGCGCGCGTCCTGGCCATGGCGCTCAACTGCCCTGCGCGAACAGGCGAGGGCGAACCCTGCGGCACATGCGAGAGCTGCTCGCTCATCTGGAGCGGCCGCACATCGCTGGACGTCGTGGAGATCGACGCGGCCTCCAACCGGGGCGTCGACGACGCCCGCAGCCTGCGCGAGCGGGCGATGTACGCGCCCTCCGACGAGTATCGCTTCAAGGTCTACATCGTAGACGAAGCGCACATGCTCACGCGGGAGGCGTGGAATGCTCTGCTCAAGATTCTGGAGGAGCCGCCTCCCCGGGTGATGTTCATCTTCGCCACCACCGAGCCCCAGCGCATCCAGCAGTCCGCATCGCCCATCCTCTCCCGCTGCCAGAGGTTCGACTTCCGGCGGCTCGGGGTGGCCGACATCGTGGCCAGACTGGAGCAGGTGATCGGAAGCGAAGGCGCACGGGCCTCCGCCGAAGCACTGCGCATCATCGCGCGCAAGGCCGATGGGGGGATGCGCGACGCTCTCTCGCTTCTCGACCAGGTTCTGGCGCTCACCGGGGGCGAGGTCGCCCCCGGAGCGGTGCGGGAGGTGCTCGGCCTGGTCGAGGAGGAACGCTTCCTCGAACTCTTCGACATCATCCACGGGCACCGTCACCGGGATGTTTTTTCCTTCGTCGAGGCGCTCGTGGACGAGGGTTACGACCTGGTGGAGTTCTACCACGGTCTGGTGGAGAGTCTGCGCCTGCTCCTGCGCGTCCGTCTGGACGGCGAGGAATCCGTCGATGCGGGCGGCGAGTACCGCGCCGCCCTCGAAGCGCGCGCACGGCACTTCGAAGCCGCCGATCTGGTGCGCATGCTGGCGATGGCGGCCGATCTCGAGTCACAGGGCAGCCTGAAGCGGGTGAGCCAGCCGCGTGTCCTGATCGAGCTCCTGCTGCTGCGCCTGAGCCACCTGGAGCACACCGTCCTGATCGAGGATCTGATCGAGGGCCTCGGCGGCGCGCCGGCGCGCCCGGCGGCGGATCCGAAGCCGACCCCTTCCCGGCCGTCACCCCCTTCCCGTCCGTCGCCCGCGTCCCGTCCGCCCGCGGCGCCGCCGCCCGCGTCCCGTCCGTCCGCAGTGCCGTCGCCCGCTCCGGAGCCCGTTTCGTCCTCCGCCACCACCGGTCCGGATCTCGTCACGGCCTTCGAGACCGTACTCCGTCAGGGACGGGGAACCCTGCCCGGCGGCCTGCTGACCATCCTCAAGGGTGCATCCGTCGAGAAGGCTGGAGAGAGTGGGTTGAGGATCGGACTTCCCGACGGCATGGGACTCGATGATCTTCCCCGCAACTCGGTCGCATCGCTCAGGCAGGCGCTCGCCCGTCACCTTGACTACACCCCCGAAATCGACATCGTCGAGGGTGGCCGGGCGGCGCCCCGCGCACCCCGCGCGGTGTCTCCGGAACAGGTGCGGCAGGAGCGTCTGGAGGAGCTCGTGGAGCGGGAACCACTCCTGGCACGCGCGGTAGAAGAACTCGATCTCGAATTGGTGGATTAGCAGCCCGTTGGACCAACTTCCCCCGGCATTCGAGCGGCGATGCATTCACGCCCGCTCCTCACACACCCTCGCCCCCGAGAACCACTCGATGAAAGATCTGCAGCGGCTCATCCAGTTGGGACAGCAGATGCAGAGCCGGGTCACCGAGCTTCAGGAGACCCTGGACCGACAGGAACTGAGCGCATCCTCCGGCGGAGGCATGGTGACCGCGGTGGTGGACGGCAAGGGTACGGTGCGCAGCATCACGATCGAACCCTCGGCCGTGGATCCCGACGATGTCGAGATGCTCGAGGATCTCGTTCTGGCCGCGGTGGGGGAGGCGCAGAGCAAGGCGCGCCGGCACTACGAGGCCGAAATGAAGAAGATGACCGGCGGCTTTCCGATGCCGGGACAGCTTCCCAAACTGTTCTAGCGGCGCGGGAAGGCTCGATGTCGGTGATCGACCGGGTCACCAGCGAGTTCTCCCGACTCCCCGGGGTCGGCCCCAGGACCGCGCTCCGCCTGGTGCATCACCTGCTCCGCACCGGCCCGGACGAGTCCCGAAGGCTCGCCGCCGCCATCGAGGTCCTGGCTGAACGGGTGCGTCCCTGTGCGACGTGCGGCAACTTCGGCGACGAAGAGTGCTGCGCGATATGTTCCAACCCGCGGCGGGACACTTCCACGATCTGCGTGGTCGAGGGGAGTTTCGATGTCGGTGCGGTGGAGCGCACCGGAAGGTACGGGGGGGTGTATCATGTACTGGGCGGTCGCCTGTCGCCCCTGGACGGGATCGGGCCCGAGCAGTTGAACCTGCGGTCCCTGTTCGAGCGCATCCGCTCGGCGGAGGGTGAGGTGCGCGAGATCATCCTCGCCACCAACCCGCGGGTTGAGGGCGAGGCGACGGCGGTGTATATCGAACGTCAGCTCAGGCCGATGGGCCTGAGGGTGACGCGCCTGGCCACGGGCGTACCCGTGGGCAGCGACCTGGAGTTCGTGGATGGGACGACGCTCGCACAGGCGCTGGAAGCGCGCCGTGAGATGTAGGAAACGGAATCGCCGCCGGGGCGGTGGAGCCAGCGGATGAACAAGAAGCTGAAGAAGGTGGGGCTGGTGGCGCTGCTGCTGGTGGCGGTCGGGGGTGTCGCGGTTCTGGTCGCCCACGACCAGATGACCCGGCACCAGCGGGACCTCTTCAGCCCGCGGGTCTTTCGGCGGCTCGCGGCTCTGGGGCACATGGCGCGCGCCCGCGCCTCGGTGAACACGGTGAACCTCCTGAAGGACTACATGGCGTGGGAGCCCCGCAAGCTGCTCCGCGATCGGGCACGGGCCATCGAAGCGCGGATGGAGCGGGAGCTGGCGGTGCTGGAGACCGGGCTTAGCGAGAAGATGGCGTGAAGCCATGCCGATGACGAACTACGCCGGCCGGGAGGTCAACTGCAAGATCCTCTACTGCGGGCCGGGGCAGGGGGGCAAGACCACCAACATCGAATACGTCCACTCCCGCGTCGATCCCGGAAACCGGGGCGAGCTCATCTCCCTGGCCACGAAGCAGGGCAGCACGCTGCTGTTCGACTTTCTGGCCCTCGATCTTGGCGACGTACAGGGCCTCCGGACCCGCTTCCACCTCTACACCGTGCCGGGTCAGGCTTATTTCGAGAGCAGACGCCGGATTCTCCTCGAGGGCGTGGACGGGGTCGTCTTAGTAGCCGATTACCAGATCGACCGCGACGAAGCCAACGACGAGGCGATGCAGAGTCTCTACGAAACACTGGAGGCGCGCGGGTGCGATGTCTCCCGTCTTCCCTTCGTGATCCAGTACAACAAGCGCGACCTGCCGGGCATCGTTCCGGTGCAACAGTTGCGTGCGCGCCTGAATCCGGCCGGCGTGCCGGACTTCGAGAGCGTCGCCACGGAGGGCAAGGGCGTCTTCGAGACGCTCGCGGCGGTGAGCAGGCTGGTGGTGCAGTCGCTTCGCTGAGGTCCGCCATGGCGAGCCAACGGAATCTGCCCAACATCATTACGCTGTCGCGGATGGCTGCCTGTCCCGCGATCTTCTTCCTGGCCCTGTCGTCCGACGGCACGGTGCTGGCGGTCACCTTCGGTCTCTTTCTGGCGGCGGCGCTGAGCGATGTGTGGGACGGCTATCTGGCGCGCAAGCACAACCTCATCAGCGACCTGGGCAAGCTGCTGGACCCCATCGCCGACAAGCTGCTGCTGGTGTCCACCCTCGTGCCCATCTACATCGTCTCGCACCGTCCGGCGGGAGGGGGCGAGATTCCGTGGTGGGGCGAACTTCCGCTTTGGGTGCTCGTCGTCCTGCTGGGGCGCGAGTTGATGGTGACCCTCCTGCGGGGTTTCGCCGTGCGCCGGGGGGTGGTGATCGCCGCCGACCGCGCCGGGAAGTACAAGGCCCTTCTGCAGAACGTGTTCATGGGAGCCGTGCTCCTGTGGTACGCCCTGGTCCGCTTCGCGGAACAGGGAAGCTGGAGCGGAGCCGTCTGGGATCTGTGGGTCCACTTCCACAGCGCGGTCATCGGCCTGGCCCTGCTGCTGGCGCTGGTGCTGACGATCTATTCGATGGGGCTCTATTTCTGGCGCAACCGCGGCCTGGCCGGGAGCAACCGCTGACCCGGACGGCGCCTCCCCCGGCCAGCTGCGCCATCGTCGCGGTGGGCGACGAGCTTCTGGCCGGCTTCACCGTCGACAGCAACGGCGCCTGGATGGGCCGGCGGGCGGGGAGCCTGGGGCTTCCGGTGCGGGCGAGGTTCGTGGTCGGGGACAGCGCGGCCGACATCCGGGGGGCGCTCGCGCGCGCTCTGGAGGTTGCCGACGTCGTGCTGGTGACGGGAGGCCTGGGTCCCACTGCGGACGACATCACGCGGGAAGTCGTGGCCGAGGCGCTGGGCAGGCCCCTTCGTCTGGATGAGGAGCTGCTCGACGAGCTCAGGACTCGCTGGGCGACCTGGCGCAGGACCCCGCTTCCGGCGGGCAACGAGCGCATGGCCCGGGTGCCCGAGGGCGCGCAGGTGCTTCCCAACCGGGTCGGGACCGCCCCCGGACTGGTCCTGGACGTGGAAGGCGGGATCGTCGTGCTCCTCCCCGGCGTCCCCGCGGAGATGCGCGGGCTGTTCGACACGGGCGTCGAGCCGTTGCTGCGCGACCGTCTGGGCGACCGTCTGCTGCCCCTGGTGCACCGCGTCTTCCACACCACCGGCATCGCCGAATCCTCGCTCGCCGAGCGCATCGACGCGGGCGTTCCCGAGAACCTGGGTGCGGTGTCCATCGCCTTCCTGCCGCGGCTCACCGGGGTCGACGTTCGGCTGAGTGCGCGCGCGACCCCCGACGATCCCCGGGCTGCACGCCGGCTCGACCGGGTGGAAGCGCTGGTCGAGCCGGTCCTGCGGCCGTACCGCTACCCGGCCGAGAGCGGGGATATCGTCGAGTGCATCGCGGCGGAAATGACGTCATCCGGGCGAACTCTCGCGGTGGCGGAGAGCTGCACGGGCGGCTTGGTGGCGCGGCGCATCACGGAGCTGCCGGGGTCCTCCGAGTACTTTCCGGGGGGGATGGTCACCTATGCGGACGATGCCAAGCGCGCCCATCTGGGGGTGTCCCGCGACCTGCTGGCCCGGAAGGGCGCGGTATCCGAGGAGGTGGCGCGCGCCATGGCGGAGGGGGTGGCCCGGGCCTTCGGCGCCGACGCCGGGGTGGCCGTGACCGGTGTGGCCGGGCCGGGCGGGGGATCGGCGGAGAAGCCCGTGGGCACGGTGTGGTACGCGGTTCACCTGGACGGCCGCACCCGGGCGCGCCGGAGCCTGTTTCCGGGCGGGCGGCGGGCGGTCCGCGAACGCAGCGCCCAGGCCGTGCTCGCGCTCCTGTACCGGATGTTGCGGGGCGGCTGAGGGTCGGCGCAGGGGCGCCGCTTGCCGGCGATACCCACTACCGGTAGTGGGTAGACCACCACGGGCAGTGTATTCGGCAGTCCGGCATGGCGGAGCGACGCGGTCCGGCGCGGATGCAGCGCCGCCCGAATGCCGGGAAGTGTCGTCGGCGGGCTGCTACCGCAGCCAGTCCTCCAGGGTGGTCGCCAGATCCGTCCCGGCGTCCCGGTACTTCACGATGACCGGGGCATACAGCGACAGCCCCTGCGCGCGGCCCCACTTGCCGGTGACCGCGCGCCCCCCGGGGACGACCACGGCGTCCTCGGGAATCTCGAGCGGCCGCGAGGGGCCGGCGCGATACACCTCCTCGCGCACCAGGTCGAAGACCGGGGTCCCGCGCGTCAGGATGACTCCCGCGGCCAGCACCGCCCCGCGCCGCACCACCGTCCCCTCGTAGACGCCGGCATTGCCCCCCACCAGCACGTCGTCCTCGATCACCACCGGGGCCGCGCCCACGGGCTCCAGGACGCCGCCGATCTGGGCCGCCGCGCTCAGATGCACGCGCTCCCCGATCTGGGCGCACGAGCCCACCAGCGCGTGCGAGTCGATCATGCTGCCCGCCCCCACCCAGGCGCCCACGTTCACGTACATGGGCGGCATGCACACCACCCCGGGACCGAGGTAGGCTCCGCGGCGCACGGCCGAGCCGCCCGGCACCACCCGGACGCCCTCCCCGGAGGCGAAGCGGCGCACGGGCAGGTTGTGCTTGTCCAGGAAGGCGGATGGAGCCCGGGCGTCGACCGCGCTGCCGCCGGGGGCGGCGACCGGGGTGACGCGCCCGCTGCGGAAGGCCACCAGGATCCCCCGCTTCACCCAGGGCACCGCCGCCCAGGAGCCATCGTCCTCATGCACGGCGGAGCGCAGCGATCCCCCCTCCAGGCGCCCCAGCAGTTCGCCCACGACCTTTTCGGCGGCCTCCGGAAGAGCCTCGCCGGCGGGCCAGGCATGGAGCGCGTCGATGCGCTCCTGCAGCGTTGTCCCGAGGCCCGGGATGGATGGGCTCATGTCCCCTCCGCGGCTCGCACGGCCGCCGCCACGGTTTCGTGGTGGGTCTCGGCAAGGGAAGCAAGCGGCAGCCTGACCCGGGGATGGATGCGCCCCAGCATCCCCAGCGCCGCCTTGACCGGCACGGGGTTCGACTCGACGAACGCCACCCGCATCCAGTCGGCGAGGCGGTAGTGCAGGGCCCGCGCGCGCTGCAGGTCGCCGCACGCCATCGCCCCCACCAGCTCCGCCATGGCGCGCGGGGTGGCGTTGCTGACCACCGAGATCACGCCGTCGGCGCCGAGCGCCATGAACGGCACCGTCATGGAATCGTCGCCCGACAGCAGCCCGAATCCGCGAGGCCGGCCGCGGGCGATCTCCGCGACCTGGTCGCAGCTGCCCGCGGCCTCCTTGGTCCCCACGATGTTGGGGTGCGCGGCCAGCGCCAGGGTGGTGGCGGCGGCGATGTTGCTGCCCGTGCGGCCCGGCACGTTGTAGAGCACCACCGGGCGGGGAGCCGCGTCCGCGACCGCGGTGAAGTGCTCGATCAGCCCGCGCTGCTGCGGGCGGTTGTACGGGGGCGAGACGTGCATCAGGTGGGTCACGCCGGTCGACGCGATCCTGAGCGAGAGCTCGATCGCCTCGGCAGTGTCGTTCGATCCCGCCCCCCCCACGACGGGGACGCGTCCGGCGGCCTGCTCGACCGTGACCGCCACCACCCGCTCGTGCTCCTCGACCGAGAGCGTCGCCGCCTCCCCGGTGGAGCCCGCGGGCACAAGGAAATCGATGCCCTCTTCGATCTGCCAATCGACCAGCGACCGCAGCGCCGCCTCGTCCACCTCTCCCGTTTCCCGGAACGGCGTTACCAGCGCCGTTCCGCATCCCCTCAGCGTCTCGTGCTTCACCCTGCCTCTCCCGCGAGAAGATCTCGCATGGTGTATACCCCCGTACGACCGACCAGCCACGTCGCCGCCCGCAGCGCGCCCTCCGCGAACACGCCGCGGTCGCGGGCTTCGTGGCGCAGGACGAGTCGCTCGCGGGGACCGTCGATCGATATCTCGTGTGTGCCGGGAACGTGCCCGGTCCGGATCGATGTAATCGAAGAGCTCCGTCCCAATCCTTCTTCCAGCGACTGTTCCAGAGCGATGGCCGTGCCGGACGGGGCGTCGAGCTTGCCGGCGTGATGGGTTTCAACCACATGCGCGTCGAAGCCGCCCGCGCCGGCGAAGAGTTCGCCCGCCCGGTGCGCCAGCAGTTGGAGGGCGACTGCCCCGAAGGAGAAGTTGGGGGCCCATAGCAGCGCCCCGCCCCGTTCCTTCACCCAGGCGGCGACCGCGGGCAACTGCTCGGACCATCCCGTCGTGCCGGAGACGACGGGGCACCCCGCCTCCACGCAAAGGCGAATATTGGAGGCAGCCGACGCGGATGTGGTGAACTCCAGCGCCACATCGGCTCCGGCGATGCGGTCGCGCGTTGCTTCCCGGCGTCCTTCCACCTCGCGGCGCTCCAGCCTGGCCAGCACGTCGAAGCCCCGGGTCCGCGCGAGCGCATCGATCGACCGGCCCATCCTTCCGCATCCGAGGATCACGATGCGTAGCGATTCCGCGCCGGCGCGACGTGCCACGCCCTTCCTCCGCTGTTTCCACGTTCCTGCTTCCGGACGAACGGATGCCGCCCGTGGGGAATGCCGGAATCTACCCTTTGGAACGCTGGTCGATCCCACGGGTGGCGCTGAATCCCGCCTACTGGACATCTCGTTCGGTAGCGGGGTATCGTTTGCGGGCCCGCAGCGCCGTCAACGCCTCAACTCCAAACGAGATAGATGAGCCCCAGGACTTTCGACAACCAGGCAGACCCGGCTTCCGAGGCCGATTCCGAAGCCCCGCGGGTAGAACCCGAAGAAGGCGCCCCGCCGGATGACGCGCGCGCCGATGGTCCGGGGCCGGCGGCGTCCCGCGACGAGGATTTCCCGGCGAGCGGGTCGCGGGGCGAAGCCGACGGGGAGGCATCCACGCGCGAGGACGGAGCGGGCGCGGACGCCCCTGACGAGCCGGGCCCATCCAGAAGCGATCTCGAACGCGAGATCGACCATCTCAACGACCGCCATCTGCGTCTCGCAGCGGAATTCGAGAATTATCGCAAGAGGGTGCGCGCCGAGAAGCTGGAAACCTGGGCGCGCGCGCAGGCGGACCTGGTGCGCCGCCTGGTGGAGTCGGTCGACGACCTTCAGCGGGTCGCCCTTCTGGATCCGAAGACGGCGTCCGTGCAGGACATCGTGGAAGGCGTCGACATGGTGGAACGGAAGCTGCTGCGGGCGCTTGCGGAGGCGGGCCTGGAGGTGCTCGACCCGGCCGGCGAGGACTTCGACCCGAACGTGATGGAGGCCGTCATGACGGCCCCCGCCTCCTCGGAGGACGATGACGACACGGTGGACATGGTTCTGCAGCGGGGGTACCTGCTTGAAGGCCACCTGGTGCGGCCCGCGCGCGTCAGCGTGCGCAAGCACGGCTAGATCGGCTGCGATCGATGTCGCCGGCGACGAAAGACTACTACAAGGCCCTGGGCGTCTCGGAGAAGGCGACGCCCGAGGAGATCAAGAAGGCGTATCGCCGGTTGGCGAAGCGATATCACCCGGACGCCAACCAGGGCGACGCCGCGGCGTCCGAGCGGTTCAAGGAGGTGGGGGAAGCCTACTCGGTCCTCTCCGACTCCGCCAAGCGCAAGCAGTACGACCAGATGCGGCGCCTGGGCGCCTTCGGTCTGGGCGGCAACCGGCGGGGGCCCGCGTCCCCCGGGGCCGGGCCGGCGGGTGCCGGACAGGGGTTTTCGTTCGACGATCTGGGCGGGATCGGCGACCTCTTCGGTTCCATCTTCGATCGTGGAGGCCGGAAGACCGCCCGGGAAACCTCGACCGGCCCGCGCAAGGGCAACGACGTAGAGTACGTTGTGGACATCGATTTCGAGGTGGCGGTGACGGGCGGACGCGTGACCATCACGGTTCCCATGACCGAGGAGTGCGCCACCTGCGGGGGCAACGGGGCTCGGCCGGGAACGACCACCACCCGCTGCAAGGAGTGCTCGGGAACCGGGACCGTCTCCTTCGGCCAGGGCGGATTTGCCGTGAAGCGACCCTGCCCGGCGTGCCTCGGCCGGGGCAGGATTCCCACCGATCCGTGTGACGCCTGCAAGGGGACGGGAACGGTGCGCCAGAACCGCAAGATCGGGGTGGCCGTGCCGCGCGGTGTGGACTCGGGCTCAAAGGTGCGGCTGAGCGGGCAGGGCGAGCGCGGCGCCAGGGGAGGGACCCGCGGGGACCTGATCATCACCTTCAAGGTGAAGCCGCACCGGTTCTTCCGGCGGGACGGGCGCGACATCCACGTCACGGTGCCCCTCAACATCGCGCAGGCCACCATGGGCACCCGCATTCGGGTCAGGACCGTGCACGGCAAGAGGGTCGTGCTCAAGATCCCGGCGGGCACGCAGCCGGGCGCGCGCTTTCGCGTCCGTGGGCACGGGATTCGGAAGGGAGCGCGCGTGGGCGATCAGATCGTCGAAATCCAGGTCCAGGTCCCGGAGGCGCTCTCGGAAGACGCCCAGGAGGCCATCCGGCAGTTCGCGGAAGTGGCCGAACTCAGCTACTGAGGCCCGGCAGATGCAGCGCGTGATTCGCGACGGGTCGTTCCGCACGTGGGAGGCCTTCGCCACCACCGGCCGCCACGGGCTCGCGCATCCCGGGCGGGTGGTCTTCCGCTGCTGTTCGGATCCCGCCAGGCGCCCGATGGTCGCCGAGGTTCCGGCGGGCAAGGCCGGAGCGGAAGCTCTCGTGAACGGCGCGAGCGATGGCGAGCTGCTCCGGCTGCTGGAGGGAGCCCAGCCGCTGGATTGACGCGCGGGTCAGGGGCGATGCGCCAGGTCTCCGGCCGCCTCCTCGAGTCCGCCCGCGGTCCCGCCCGCCATGGCCGCGTTGGCGATGCGTCCGCCGCCGAGAATCCGCTCGCTCCCGTCGAAGAAGACCGCCGACTGCCCGGGCGTGACCGCGAGCACGGGCTCCTCCAGCTCGAGATTGAGACCGTCCCCGCCGTGCTGAACGCGGCCCGGCACCGCCGGAGCCCGGTAGCGGAGCTGGGCGCGCACGACGGTTCCGTCCGCGGGCGGCTCCGCAGTGAGCCAGTTGAGTTCGGCCACCCGGAGCTCGCGGCACTCCAGCGCCTCTCTCGCGCCCACCACCACCTCGCGCGAGTCCGGGCGGATCTCGACGACGTACAGCCTCTGGTCGAAGCCCCCGCCCAGTCCGCGGCGCTGGCCCACGGTGAAGGAGGCGTAGCCCTGGTGGCGGCCGACGACCCGTCCGCGGGTGTCCACCAGGTTGCCGGCCCGGAGCGCGTCGTGGCGCTCGCCGAGCCTGCGTCGCAGCAGATCGCGGTAGTCGCCGGTGGGCACGAAGCAGATCTCCTGCGACTCGGGCTTGGCGGCGGTGACGAGGCGGAGTTCGCGCGCGCGGGCGCGGACTTCGGGCTTGGTGAGTTCGCCCAGCGGAAACCTCAGCCGGGGCAGCAGCGCGCGGGGAAGGCCCCACAGGAAGTAGGACTGATCCTTCGCCGGGTCGCGTCCCCGGAAGAGAGCCGCCTCCCCGTCCACCACTCCGGCCCGCACGTAGTGCCCCGAAGCGACGGCATCGCACCCGAGCAGCTCTCCCCGCCGGAGCAGGTCCCGGAACTTGGTGTTGGAATTGCACCGGACGCAGGGGTTGGGCGTGCGTCCGCGCGCGTACTCCGAGACGAAGTCGTCGATGACGTCGCGGGTGAACTCCTCCTCCACGTCGAAGACGTAATGGGCGATGCCCAGCGCATCGGCGACCCGGCGCGCGTCCATGATGCCGTCGAGCCCGCAGCAGGTGCGCGACGGTCCCGGATCCTCCTGGTAGCAGAAGGTCTTCATGGTCGCGCCGACGAGCTGGTGGCCCTGTTCGGCGAGCAGGGCGGCCGCAACCGACGAGTCGACCCCACCGGACATGGCGACCAGGATCCGCTCGGCGGGCATCGTCAGACTGCTCCTGCGCCGGCGAGCGCGCCGGCGCGGGTCACGATCTCGACCGTCCGGCGCGCGGCCTCGCTCACCTCTGCGGAAGTGGTGGTGCGGCCCAGGCTGAAGCGCACGGAAGCCAGTCCCTCCGCGTCGTCGCCGTAGAGGGCGCGCAGCACCGGGCTTGTGGTGGTGCTGCCGGACGCGCACGCCGATCCCCCGGAGACCGCCACCCCTGCCAGGTCGAAGGCCATCACCAGGGTGGCCGCGTCCAGCCCGGGGAACCCCACGTTCAGCAGATGCGGGGCTCGCTCGCCCTCCGCGCCGAACACGCGCGCTGCGGGGAGCGCGTCGACGATGGCGGCCTGCAGGCGGTCGCGCTCCGCCGCGAGCCGCTCCGCCTCGGCGGCCTGTTCCTCCGCGGCCAGGGTGAGCGCCTTCGCCAGGCCCACCGCCCCCGCAACGTCCTCTGTCCCCGGCCGCAGGCGGCGCTCCTGCCCGCCGCCGAAGAGGAGGGGCGCGAGCTCCACGCCGCGCCGGCGGTAGAGCAGCCCCACCCCCCGGGGTCCGCCGATCTTGTGGGCGGTCATGGAGGCCAGGTCGAGTCCGGCCCGGCCGAAGTCCACCGGCACCTTGCCCACCGCCTGCACCGCGTCGGAGTGCACCACCACTCCCGCAGCGCGCGCGCGGCGCGCCACGCGCTCGACCGGCAGCACCGTGCCGACCTCGTTGTTGACCCACATCACCGAGAGCACGCACGCCCCCCGCGACAAGGCGCCCGCGAGCGCGTCCTCGTCGAGTTCGCCCGCCCGGTCGACCTCGACGTGCACGCTCTCCCCGCCGCGCGCGGCCACCTCGTCGCACGCCTCCCGCACCGCGGGGTGTTCGATCGTGGTCGCTACCGTGCGCGGGCGCTCTCCCGCCGCCAGCGCGACCGCGGCCCGTCCGAGCACGGCCATGTTGTCGGCCTCGGTGCCGCCCCGCACGAAGGCGATCTCCGCGGGCTCGGCCCCGACCGCGCGCGCGCACTCCGCCCGCGCCTCGTCCAGGGCCGCGCGCGCCTGCCGCCCCCACCGGTGGGCGCTCGACGGGTTGCCGAAGACGCCGCCAAGGTGGGGACGCATGGCATCCAGCGCCTCCGGCCGCAGGGGCGTTGTGGCGGCGTGGTCGAAATAGAGGGCGGGACGGTTCATCGGAAACGGCGCAGCCTGCTCATGGCGGGACGGGTTCCGGCGCCTAACTTTAGCCGCCCCGGGGTTTCGATTGAAGGTGTGCATCCAACAGGGAATCGCCGATGAGCCAGGCACGACTTCCCGCGGGCCCGCCGGCGCGGTTCCGCTCGACCGTTCACGGAACCGTATTCGGGGGCCGCGACCGGCATCTCGACGCCCTCAACCCGGGCGACGCGCTGGTGCTCATCCCCGATCCAGCGGACGGCCGCCACGGCGCGGTGTGGGTGCACCTGCCCGCCGGCGATCCCGTGGGCTACCTGCCTCCCGAGATCGGCGGCTGGCTGGGACCCTGGCTGCGGGCGGGCGGACGCACCCGGGCGACCGCCCTGCGCGTTGGAAATGACCGCGTGCCCAGTTGGCGGCGGCTGGTGGTGGACGTGCGCTGCCTCGTCGCAGACGGGCAGGCCTCGGGTCTTTCTACTCGAAGCCCAACGCCCTGACCGGTGTCATGCGCGCGCCGCGCAGAGCCGGGAAGAGGCCGAACAGCATCCCTGTCACAATGGCGGAAACCAGTGCCGCGATGACCGACCAGAGGGGGATGGCCGCGGGGAGCGGCGTCCGCGCCTCGATTCCGGTCGCCAGCGCCGCTCCCAGCCCCAGCCCGATCGCGCCTCCCATGAAGGTCAGCACCGCGGCTTCCACCAGGAACTGCCAGAGGATCTCGTTCCGGGTTGCGCCGACGGCCTTTCGGATGCCGATCTCCCGCGTCCGCTCAGTCACCGAAATCATCATGATCCCGATCACACCGATACCGCCCACCATGAGGGCGACGGACGAGAGCGCGATCATCACCAGGAAAAACACGGCGGTGAGCTGATCGAACGTGTCGATCATCTGCTGGGACTCGATCAGCGCGAAGTTGTTGTCGTCACCGGGGCCGAGCCCTCGCATGGACCGCAGAACGGTGGTGACCTGGTCCTTGGCTTCGTCACGATCGAAATCGGGGCTGGGCACCACCACGAGCGACAGGAAGTTCTGAAACGGGTTCCTGGCCTTGAGTCGCTTCTCGGCGCTCGTCCATGGGAAGATGGCGAAGTGGTCGACGACCTCCGCGAAAACGTTGCCCTCCAGGTCGAAGACGCCGATGACCCGAAAGAGCGGGTTAACGCCCCGCGTCCTTGCGGAAACCCGGATACTCCTGCCAACGGGATCGCGCTGGCCGAACAACTCTTCGGCCAGGGGGCGCGAAAGGACAACGACCGCCCGCGCCTGCTGTACCTCGCTGGGAACGAAGTTGCGGCCCGCGGAGAAGTCTCCCGCCGTGTAGCTGGGCCAGCCGGCCGAGTTGCCGCTCGACTGAATGTTGGTAACGCGGTTTCCCTCGAACGACATGGTGACGCTGAAGTCGAAGTCCACCGTCGCCTCGTCCACCGCGGGCAAACGTTCGATACGGCGGATCTCTTCGTGCGTGAGATCGGGCCGGTTCCACCAGGGCGGCCGCCCGCTCCCGTCCCCCGTCAGACGGATTTCGCTGAAGTCGAACGGCATGACGAAGAAGTTCTCCGGGCCCGCGGCCTCGAAGGACTCGAAGATGCTGCTGCGGATTCCCGTGATCATCGCCGCCATGGTGACCACTACCGCGACCCCGATGGCTACGCCGAGGATGGTGAGCCCTGCGCGCACCTTGCTCGCCCCGATCGCGCTCAGGGCGATCCGGATACCCTCGCCGAGCGTGTTCAGGTTCGCCTTCATCACTCGTACCTCAGGGCATCGACCGGATCGAGCTTGGACGCCCGCGCCGCCGGGTAGACCCCGGCGATCACGCCTACCGACACCCCCAACACGACACCCAGCGCGATCCAGTGGGGCGCGACCGCCGCCGGCAGGGGTGAAACCGCGCGCACGATGAAGGTGAGCCCGATCCCGATCCCGATTCCGATCACCGCTCCCACCCCCGAGAGCGTGGCGGTTTCAACCAGCACCTGGAACAGGATGTCCTTGCGCCGCGCCCCGATGGCCTTGCGCACCCCGATCTCGCGGGTGCGCTCCATGACCGACACCAGCATGATGTTCATGATCACTATGCCGCCCACGACCAGCGAGATCGCCACGAGGCCGGGGAACGCGACGAAGAGCACGCGCGAGATGGTGTCCCAGAAGCTCAGGCTTTCCTCGGCCGTTTCCAGGTCGAAGTCGTTGGGCTCGCTCGGCCGCAGGCCGTGCCGCGCGCGCATGATCCCTTCGAGCTCGGACTGAGCCTCCCGGAGCGATTCCGGAGTCTCGGTCTGGACGACCACCTGGCTCACGAAGTCCCGCCGGCGCAGGACCCGCCGCAACGGCGAACGGGCGGGTGCGACGATCATGTTGTCTCGCGAGAAGCCGAGCATGGATCCCTGTTCCTCGATCACGCCGACGACACGATAGGGAGCGTTGCGAATGCGTACCGTTGCTCCCAGGGGATCCGCGTCCTCGAACAGCAGCTCGGCCGCACCCTTGCCCAGAACCGCGACGGACGCCCCCCGGCCCGCCTCTTCCTGCGAAAACGGGCGGCCCAGCTCCACTCCGTAGTCACGAATGGTGAAGATCTCCGGGGAGGCCGCGATGAGCCATGCGTTTTCCAGCTTGCGGCCGCCCGGTCCTTCGACCTCGCCGCCGATGTTGGTCTCCGTCCCCACCAGGGCCGGCGTCTCCAGCCGTGCACGAATGGCCTCGGCGTCACCCAGTTCGATCCAGGGCCGGCGCGCGGCGCGGCGCAGGGAAACCGGATCGCCGTCCACGACGTTCGGCCGGCTGCGCTGCACGGACACCGTGTTTACGCCGAAGACCATGGAGGACAGATCGTCCCGGATGTAGCGGTCGACGCCCTCGATAATGCTGACCACGACGATCAGGAACATGATGCCGACGATGACGCCGAGGAGGCTGAAGAAACTCTTCAGCTTCTCGCTGCGGATGTAGCCCAGCGCCAGCCGTACGCCTTCCCAGAGCTGCATGACCGCCTCAGGTCCGTCCGCGGGTCACGAGGCCGGCTCGTCCGGCTCAACCGAGGCACTGTCGGTCCGCACTTCCTCGCCATCGGTGAGTTCGCGAATGCGCTGGTACGGGCCGCTCACCACCGTGTCGCCCTCCGAGAGTCCGGAGAGCACCTCGAAGTACTCCTGTCCCGCGATCCCCACGGCGACCGGAACGAAATGCGCCTCGCCGTCGCGCACCACGAAGACGCCTTCCTCTTCCTCCTCCTCCTCCTCCTCGTCTTCCGCGCGCGTGTTCTCCGATTCCGTCGAACCGTCGCCGAACTCCTCGTCGCCATTGGAATCGTCCTCGTCCGCCTCGTCCTCCGAGCGGTCGCGAATCGTGAGGGCGATGATCGGAATCGCGAGCGCCTGCTCACGAGTCTCGGTGACGATGTCGGCCGTGGTCGAAAGGTCCGGCCGCAACTCGACCGGCGGGTCGTCCAGCGTTATCACCACCTCGAAGTCGATGGTGGGGGTCTGGCCCGTGCCCGCCGTGCTCGAGGGAGGCCGGATGGCGGAGTTCCCGATTTCGGTCACGGTCCCGGCGAACTCCGTGTCCGGAAACGCGTCCAGTTCCATCGCGGCGCTGTCGCCTATGCTGATCTCTGGCACGTCGGTCTCGTCGACCTGCATCACCGCCTCGATCACCGACAGGTCGCTGACGGTGAGCAGCAGGCTGCCCGGGTTGTTCATCGTGCCCACGATGGCGGTCTCGCCGAGCTCGATGTTGAGCCGGGTGACCCTGCCCGAGATGGGAGCCCGGATGGTGGTCTTGGAAAGCCGATCCTCGGCCTCGGCGAGCGTTGCGCGGGCCTGGTCCACGCCGTGCTCCGCGGCGGTGAAGAGAGCCTGCGCGACCTCGGCCTGCGTCCCGGCGTCGTCGACCTGCTGCCGGCTGACGAGCGTCGAGTCGCGCGTCCAGAGCCCCTGCATGCGGTCGTACTCGCGCGTCGCCTGGATGAGGCTGGCGTTCTGCTGGGCCGCCTGCGCCTCCCGCTGGGACAGCCCGGCCCGCCACTGGGCCACGGCGGCCTGGAACTGCGTCTGGTCGATGCGCAGAAGTACTTGTCCTTCTTGCACATCGTCGCCTTCGTCGACGTTGAGTTCGACGATGCGGCCCGAGACATCGGAGCTGATGTCCACGGTTCGCCGCGCCCGGATGTTGCCACTCGCGGTGACGATCGCTTCCAGGTCGCGCCGGCCTACTTCCTCCGTGCGCACCTGAGTACCGGTGTTGCGTGTCTGCAGCGTGGTCAGCACTCCGGCGACCACGAGGACGGTTACCACGAGAACGCCGATGGCGATCTTTGCTCTAAGCGTCATTTGGATGTTGTTCCCGAATTCCGGTCCAGGACCCTGGGCACCTGTGCCCCGTCGCCTCCCCGCACATTCCGACGGGCGTCAGGGCCGCAGCCTCGCGCCCACAAGTGCTTCCAGGTTGGCGAGCAGGTCGTGATATGAATATATGGAGGCGACGCGTTCGCGGTCGGCCTGCGCCATGACGGTCTCCGCCTCGACAAGGTCCAGAAAGCTCGCGGAACCGACGCGGTACTGTTCGGTGGCCAGGCGCAGCTGCTCCGCCGCCACCGCCTGGTTGCGCTGCTCGATGAGTTCCGTCTCGTACGCCGTGCGCACGGCTGCCAGACTGGAGGCGATCTGCGCCCGCAGATCCAGTTCCGCGCCTCGCAGCCGATGGCGCGCGTCTTCACGGGCGGCCCGCGCGTTCTCCACCTGCAGCTGCCGGCTGAAGCCCTGGAACACGGGCACGCTCACCGTGAGGGAGGCCCGGGCCGGCTGGCGGGTGAAGTCGAACGGGAACGCGTTGTTCTGCGCGATGATGGCCTCTTCCTGATCGGGCGTGAAGACGATGCTGTCGCAGTCCTCCGTCCGAGGATTGCCCAAGATGCCGTACAGCTGGTTAAGCACGCGACACTGCTCTTGCTGGCCACTGACCCGGGCCCTGGACTGGCTGATCATTGATTCCACGCTGGACGCTTCGCGCGTGAACCCGCTCAGCCCCGCGCTGAGGGACAGGGAAGGGTAGTACGAGGACCGCGCCATCTTCACGTCGCTTGCGGCAACGGCCTCATTCGCCCGCTCGGCGATGAGCCCGGGATTGCCCTCGAGCGCCATCGCCACCAGTTCCGCTTCCGACCAGACCGGCTCGCGTACCTCGAACGCGCTCACGACGGTGAATTCCTGCGGCACCTCCGCTCCGAGCACGACCAGGAGGGCGATGCGCGCATTGCTTACCGCGAATTCGGCCTGGAGAAGGGTGACCTCGGCGCGGCCGACCGACACTTCCGCCTGGCGCACGTCGCGCGGGGTCGCCGTGCCCACTTCCAGCTGCCCTTCGGCCAGGCGCAGGTTGAAACGCGCGCGCTCCAGCTCCTGCTGGGCAAGCAGATACCCCTCCTGCTGGCGCAGAACGTCCAGGTAGACGATCGTGACGTCGCGAACGAGGTTGGCTTCGGCCTGGTCGATGAGCGCGACCGTGGCGTTTCGGGCTGCCTTTGCTCGCCCCGGGCGAAACAGCGACTCGGCGCCGATGGAGTAGCTGAGGCCCGCGTTGTAGCTGGAGAAGTAGTAGGAGGGCTCGTTGCCGAACCCCAGCTGGCTGGTCGTCAGGCTTCCGAACTGCTGTTCACCTCTTCCCTGCCAGGAGAGGCTGGAGCTCAGATTGGCGAAGGGCAGCAGGTCGCCGTAGGCGGAACGAACCGACCAGTCCGCAACGCGCGAGTCGTTGCGAACCGACTGGAAGCCGGGGTTTTGCAGCCGGGCGATGCGGATTGCTTCGTCGAGCGTGAGGCGGGAAGGCACCTCCTGGGCCTGCAGCCAGGACGACGTCGCGCAACACAGCAGGAGCGCCAGCGCGCACCTGGCAATCGGGATCATCCTGAACACCGTATCTTTCTCCCTTGCGTGGATGGCGGTCTTCGGCCTGTTGCGGCCGCGAAACATACGAGCCCGTGTCCGATGGGGTTTCACCGCTGAGCCGATGCCCCGGGGATCCGGCCACTCGTCGGAGCCGCAGGATGTACCCGACACGGACGGCTCAGGACCCGGGGCGGGTCAGGCGGACGGCGGAGTATCCCGTGGAACTCTCCACGACCCGCAAGACCCTGCCCTCGGCATCATGCCATGCCTCCCAGCGCAGCTCTCCGGCTCGCACCCGGTAGTGCCGCGCCGGCATCACCTCCCCGCCGATGCGCAACTCGGCGGTTCCGGCGAGGATGACCTGGGCCTCGGCCTGAAATCCGTCCCGGGGCACGATGACGGGAATGGACAGGGGACCCGGATCCGCGGGACGCACAAGAAAGTGAAAATGATGCGCAGTGCCCCGCTCGAGGATCCTGGTGCCCGGGGCGGCCCGATACTCCTTCACCTGCTCCCCGATATCGGATGTGACGCGCGACTCGAAACGGGCGCCGCGAAGTTCGAAGCCGATCTCCCGGGCCCCCTCGCCTCCTACCTTGTTCTGATAGGCGGAGGGCATCCAGCCGGCGCCGGTCAGCTCCATGAGCATGTCCATCGTGTTCGCGCCGTCGGGGAGGGCGGCGCGAATCTGCCCCGCGGCGATGACCCGGGCCTCGCTCCCGGTGCCCACCTGGCGGATCGAGAAGGTCTCGGTCCCCACTCCCCGGCCGTTGACGGCCACCTCGAACTCGCCCCGGTCCAGGATGGTGATCTGGGCGGAAGCGCCGCTGGATGGAGGGGACCCGGCGAGGGTGAAAAGAAGTACAGGGAAGAGAATGCGTCGCACGGACGGAGCCTCGGTCGCAAGTGATCGAAACGACATCCGACTACACCCCAGCCGGGGGACGGATCCTGCAAACCGATTCCCGCATGTCACCGATTGCAGCGATCGCGGAGCAGCCGCGGGCCTCGCGGTCCGGTCCTCCGGAGGCTGGGAAGCGGATGCGCAACCCGCGCTGACGCCACGATGAACGGCGTTTCCTCCTTGCTCAGGGGCCTCCTGCGGGCCGAGTCACGACAGTCCGCCGTGTCCGCGCTGTTGTGGCTGAGCGTGGCGGCGCTGGCGGTGTGGACGCGCTGGTCCGCGCCCGGATGGCTGCTGGCGAGTGCGCTGGCGGCTGTTCTAGGCCTGCTCCGGATGGTGTCCCGCCGGTCCGGTCGCAATCCCTGGACGCTCGCCGCCGCCCTTGTCCTTCTGGCCGGGATCGCGAGCGGGATGCTTGGCTCCGCGCGCTTCGCGCTGGTGGCCGGCGACTGGGATCGCTTCCGGAGCGGACGCGAGGCCCGCCTGGAAGCGGCCCTGGACCAGCGCTTCGAGACCTTGATCGACCGCGGGACCGTGGCGGCCTCTCAGGTCGCCGGCCGGGAGTTCGATGGGGGCTCGCCCGGCTACTGGGCGTTTCTGGAAGACGTGCGGCGCGAAGCCGACCTGCATGCAATCGCGGTATTCGACGCGCGCACGGACCTGGTCGCCTGGGCGGGCAATCACCAGGGGGTTGTGCCCCTCGATGCCCGCTCGGGCTGGGACCGGTACGTATTCGGGCAAGGCCCGGTCTACAGCTATCTGTACTTCACGGAACGCATCGGCGCGAGCGGCGCGACCGCGGTGGCCGCCGCGCTGCTCCAGAGCGACATGCCCCCCGACGTACCCGACGAAGAGGCCGCCTTCGCCACCCGATTCCGGTCCGATGTCGGACGGGCGATCCGGATCACGCACTCCGAACAGGCGACGGGTCCCGCAATACGCGACTTCAACTGGCAGGAGCGGACGCTCTTTTCCATTTCCTCCGAGGAGGTGACGCAGGGGGAGGCGTTCGAGTCGGTTCGGAGGGCATGGAGCCGGGTGGTCGCCGGGCTCGCTGTGACGGCCTGGCTGCTGCTGCTCATCGGCCTCAGGGCCAGGCCATATCACGCCGTCCTGGCCGCGGCGACCCTGGCCCTGCTGGCGACCGTCCTGCCTTTCGGCGATCTGCTGGGCGTCTCCGGCCTGTTTTCGCCGGCTCGCTTCCTTCTCCCCGGGACCACCGGGGGAACGCTGGGCCGCGTGTTGGCGCTCGGGCTGGCGGGGGCGTTCATCGCGGGACTTCTGCCCGGGGGCGTCCGCGGACGCGGCGCTCCGTTGATCGGCGCGGCTCTTGCCGGCATCGGGTTCGCCGCGGTGACTCACTGGTTCTCGCTCGCGCCGACGACATCGCAACTGGGTGGTACGACGGGCTACTGGCTGATCTATCAGTGCGCCCTGACCTCCGTGCTGGTGGTCGTGGCCGCGCTGGCGCTTCGACTCGCCACCCGGCCCGCGCCTGCGTCGGGGAGACCGTCCCTGGTCGCGGCCGGCCTGCTTCTGGCGCTGGTGCTCGGCCTGCTGGTGCACAGCGTGTCCCTCGGTTCGCCTCCCACCCCCGCGTGGGCTGGTGTCCTGTGGGCGCTCCCGGTGGCCCTGATCGGCCTGGGCCGACAACCCGCCACCACGTGGCGCGGGTCGATGGCGACGGGGGCGGCCGCGGTTCTGCTCGCCGCGAGCGCGGCGCTGCCGTTCACCTGGGGCGGGCGCGTCGCGGCGCAGCGGGAGGTCGCCGAGGAACGTCTTTCGACCCTCGGGAACCAGGTCAATCCCTATCTGCAGTTTCTCCTCGAGGGCTTGTCCGAGAGGACGGATTCCCTGTTCGAGAGCGGAGCCCGCGGCACCGGACTCCTCTACGGCACCTGGCGCGTGAGCGGTCTTGCCCAGGAGGGAGTCGCCGCCTGGATCGACCGCTGGACTCCCGGCGGACTGCCCAGCGCCGCCTTGCGGATCGGCGTCTCCGGTCCCCGTCCCTTGATCGTGGACGACTATCTGGACGAAGCCGCGCTCGGAACCACGGTCCTGCGACTTCAGTCGGAGGATGTACACTACCTCGGTCTCGCGATGCTGCCGGACCGATCGGTGATCACCGTCGCGGTGCCCCCGCGGCGAGGCTTCAGCACGGCCCTCCTCCCGGATGTGCCGTTCGGGCGGGACCGGGCGGACGAGGGGACCGTCACCCTGCTGCCGCTCAACGAGGACGATCCGTCGCCGACGCGGGAGGCCCCGCGGTGGGAGCGGACCTCCCAGGGATGGCAGGGCGAGCAGACCATCCTGTTCCCCGAGGGATGGTACAACGCACACTACGAGGTGGAACTCCCCGGGACGGCGGTGCTCGTGGCGGGAACCGTGCTCGTCCTGCTGCTCGATCTGCTGATCGTGGCCGGTCTGTGGGGCGTTGGCTGGTGCAGCAGCCGAGGGATCCCGCGCGCGCCGATGCGGCTGGGTCCCGGGGCGGGCCGCAGCTTTCGCGTGCAGGTCACGTTCGCCCTGTTCCTGTTCTTTCTCATCCCCGCCTTCGCGTTTGCCGCCATCGCCTCCAGGACCCTGGACCGGGCCGTGGTTCGAACCGCCGAGGCGCTGGCGGACCGAGCGGTGGCGGACGCCGCCGAGGACTTCCTCGCCCTGCAGGGGCAGGTGGGACTGCTGCCCACCAGCACCGGCACGGTCCTCCTTCTCTTTCAGGACGGCGAGCTGATCCGAAGCTCCCGGCCGGCGTTCCTCGAACTGGGCGTCCAGTATTCCTGGCTGCCCGCGCAGGTCCATCGGTCGCTCGAGGACGGGGAAGCGGTGCTCGTGCACGCCAACGTGCGTCGCTGGGGCGGGGAATACGTGCTTGCGTACCGGCGACTTCAGACCGGACAGGTGCTGGCCTCGGCGGCCCCGCTGGATGCCGGCGCGACGGCGTTCGAGCAAAACGATCTGATCCTGCTGCTGGCGTTCGCGGTCGTCACCGGGATCGCGCTGTCGCTTGGGCTGGCGCTGCTGGTGGGTCGTCGGCTGGCGAACCCCATTCGCACCCTGCGGCTGGCGTCGGAGCGAGTGGGGGAGGGGAACCTGGGGGTGCGGTTGCCGGAGACGCGCACCGATGAGTTCGGCACCGTCTTCCTGGCCTTCAACCGAATGGTGCAGCGGCTTCATCGGGCGCGCGGCGCCCTGGTGCGCACCACGCAGCGCACGCAGGCCATCGTGGACGAGGCGGCGACCGGGGTGATCGCCCTGGATCAGGCGGGGGCGGTAACCCTGGTGAACCCGCAGGCCCAGGCGCTGCTGGGAGCCTCGGTGGGGCCGGGAGAGCCGCTGCCGGCGACCCCGGGACTTGCGCGCGACCTGTCGCGCTGGGTGGAGCGCTTTTACCGCGACGGGGGCGAGGGAGCCGATCACGAATTCGAGTTGCCCGGAACCGAACTCGCAGCAGCCGCTCCCGGTTCCCGGGACTCTTCGCGCAGAGTGCGGGTGCGGGCACGCCGCATCACCCGCGACGGTCGCCCGCGGGGGGCCGTGCTGAGCCTGGAGGACGTGACCGACGAGCTGCGCAGCGAGCGTATCGTGGCGTGGGGACAGATGGCTCGTCAGGTGGCCCACGAAGTCAAGAATCCGCTTACGCCGATCAAGCTGAGCATCGAGCACGTCCGTCGAGCCTGGCACGATCGTCGGCGCGATTTCTCGGAGATTCTCGAGCGCAACGTGGAGTCGATCCTTCGGGAAATCGATCGGCTCGCCGAGATTGCCCGCAGCTTCTCGCGCTACGGCTCCCCCAGGAAGGCGAGCGAACTCCCCCTGGAAGGCATGCACCTGGACAGGGCGGTAGAGGAGATCCTCGCGCTCTACCAGAGCAACGAGCAGGGAATCGTCATCGATACCGCCTTCCCGGCCGCACTCCCCCGGGTCCGCGCCCGGGAGTCCGAGTTCAAGGAGGTCCTGATCAACCTGCTCGAGAACGCGCGAGAAGCCGTCAAGCCCAGCGGCCACGTCCACATCGGGGCCTCCGCCGAGGATGGGGGCGTGTGCCTTCAGGTCAGCGACGACGGCCGCGGCATCGAACCGGAGCTTCTGGGTCGCATCTTCGAACCGAGATTCTCCACCAGCTCCACCGGCACGGGTCTCGGCCTCGCGATCGTGCAGCGGCTGGTACGCTCCTGGGGTGGCCGGGTGTGGGCGGAGAGCACGCCCCGGGTCGGCACGACGATGTCCATTCGCTTCGTGGCGTGGGAGCCGGGGCCGCGCGCGCTGGTCTCGGCCGCGGGCACTGGACGGACGATGTCGAACCCGCAAGATTGAGTGCGGACCGCCCGGAGTTGGCCAGGTTCGCGACCACGGCCTGCACATCACCCCGATCCCCGGCACATCATCCCCATCCGCGATTCCGCCACGAACATACTCGAGTCCCCCATGCAGCCCCCGGGGGCGGGACCCTCACTCGCCCAGCTCGACCCCGTCGAAATGCAGGCCTGGGTGATCGCCAGGAGCGACAAGATCGTCGCCCGCTGGCTCTCCGAGGTCACCAAGCGGTTTGAACGGCGACCACGACAGCTGGTCGAGCTGCTCCACGATTTCTACGAGACCTTCGTCAGCATCCTTCCCGAAATCCTGGGGCCGTACCGGCGCAGGGTGCGGCCTGTCTGGCAGGAAGCCGCGAATCTCTACGGCGAACTCGCGGCCGAGCGGGGGTTGGTGGCCGGGGAGGTCATCGAGGAGTTTCAGGTTCTTCGCGTGTCCCTCATCCGGGTCCTGTATGCGGAACCGCGCATGCCCCGTGACGTGGTGCCGGGGATGCGTGAGGTGCTGCGCCTGAACCGGCTCGTTGACCAGGGCGTCACGCATGCGTCCATCGGCTACACCGACAGTCTGGTCTCGGCGCTGGTTGCCGGGCCGGGTGTTCCGGAATCGGTGACGGAGGAACTGCTCACCCGGGTCGCCGAGCAGCTTCGCGCGATCCGACGCGAATTCCGCGACATCGTGGGAAGCGGCCGCGGCTGAAGTCCATGCGATCTTCCGAAGCCGGCCTTCCGGCCCTGCCTGTCGCGGAGCTGGGAGACATGCCTCCCGAGGAATTCCTGGTCCAGGGCGGGCGCATCCTGGAATGGATCTCGGAGTACCTTGGCTCCGCGGGACGATATCCCGTTCTGGCCCGCGTGCGGCCGGGGGAGGTGCGTGCCTCGCTGGCGCCTTCTCCTCCGCGGGAGGGCGAGTCCCTGGACGACATCCTGCGTGACTTCGAGGAACGGGTGGTTCCGGGCCTCACGCACTGGAATCATCCGGGCTTCCTGGCGTACTTCGCAAATACGGCTTCCTCCCCGGCCATTCTCGCCGAATTGCTGGCCGCGGCGGTCAACGCGAACGCGATGATCTGGAGGACGTCTCCCGCTGCGACCGAGCTGGAAGGCCTGACGGCAGACTGGCTCCGGCAGCTCCTCGGCCTGCCGGACGGCTTCGCCGGATTCGTCAACGACACGGCTTCGCACAACTCCCTGTACGCGCTCGCCGCCGCTCGTGCCCAGGCGTTTCCGGAAGCGGGCGAGCAGGGGCTTCATTCACTGCCGGCGGGGCGGATCTACGCCTCGGAACACGTCCACTCCTCCATCGACAAGGCCGTCGTTACCCTCGGGCTGGGCCGCCGGGGCGTGCGCCACCTCCCCGCCGACGACGGCTATCGCATGAAGCCGGAAGCCCTGCGCGCCGCGATCGCGGAAGACCTGGCCGCCGGGGTGCGTCCGGTGGCGGTGGTGGCCGTCGCCGGGACGACTTCGACGGCGAGCATCGATCCCATGCCGGAGATCGCCCGCATCTGCGAGGAGCACGGGATCTGGCTGCACGTCGACGCCGCGTACGCGGGCGTGGCGGCGATCGTCGAGGAACTCCGCCCGCTGCTGGCCGGGTGGGAGCGCGCCGACTCCATCGTGCTCAATGCGCACAAGTGGCTCTTCACGCCCATGGACTGCGCGCTCCTCTATTGCCGGCGTCCGGAGGCTCTCGCCGACGCGTTCTCCCTGGTCCCGCCCTACCTGCGCACCCCCGAAGCGGACGAGGCGCGTGACCTGATGAACTACGGCGTGGCGCTCGGCCGCAGCTTTCGCGCGCTCAAGCTCTGGTTCGTGCTGCGCTACTTCGGCGGCCACGGGCTTGCGGACCGGCTTCGCGAACATTGTCGCCTGGCGCGCCGGTTCGCAGGGTGGGTGCAGGCTTCGGACCGGTGGCAACTGATGAGTTCGACGTTGCTGAGCCTGGTCGTCTTTCGATACCGCGATCCGGAGATGGGACGTGATCGGAACAACCAGGCCAACGAGCGCATCCTCGACGCGGTCAACGCCTCCGGAGACGTCTTCCTGTCGCATACGGTCCTCGATGGGCGCTACGTTCTCCGCCTTTCCGTCGGCAACCTGCGCACCCGGCGCGAGCATGTGGAACTGGCGTGGCGCAGGCTCGAACTGGAGGCGGCGCGGTTGAAATAGAAACCGTGCTGCGGCGGCATCCGCGCGCCCGTTGCGGCCATCTCGCGGGCTCGTTATCTAATGGGGGGTTTTTCCCCGGGGGACGGCGGCGGGACGGGTCTCCGGACCCGCAAGAGGGCACGTTCTGACATTCCAGCGGAGAGGCGGATGAGGGTTTGCGTACTGCGGGAGAGCCGCGCGGGAGAGCGCCGGGTGGCGCTGGTTCCCGCTGAAGTGGCCGCGTTGGCGAAGGTGGGCGTCGAGGTCGCGGTGGAGTCCGGGGCGGGGGAAGAGGCCTCCTTCCTCGACGATGCCTTCCGTGAGGCGGGCGCGTCGGTGTGCGAGAGTGCCGCCCAGGCGCTCGAAGGCAGCGACGTGGTCGTGAAGATCAACCCGCCTTCCACCGGCGCCAACGGAAGCGCCGACGAAGTCGCCGCCCTCCCCGAAGGCATCGTGCTCATCTCGTTCGTCTCGCCGGTAGCGAACCTGGAGCTCGTACGCCGGCTGGCGGAAGCCCGCGTTACGACGCTGGCCATGGACCAGGTGCCCCGCATCACCCGGGCCCAGAAGATGGATGCCCTCTCGTCGCAGGCCACGGTGGCCGGCTATCGCGCTTCGCTGCTCGCGGCGACCCACCTGGGCAAGTTCCTGCCCATGTTCATGACCGCGGCGGGCACCATACCCCCCGGCAAGGTCCTGATTCTCGGCGCCGGCGTGGCCGGCCTTCAGGCAATCGCGACCGCTCGCCGTCTGGGCGCCGTGGTCGAAGCCTTCGACATCCGCCCCGCGGTAAAGGAACAGGTCCAGAGCCTGGGCGCCAAGTTCCTGGAGGCCGAGCTGGACGAGTCGGCCGAGGACGAGGGCGGCTACGCACGCGCGCTGTCGGAGGAAAAGCACCAGCAGGAGCTCGAGCTGATCGGCGGCCGGCTGCCGGACATGGACGCGGTCATCACCACCGCCAACATCCCCGGTGCGCGGGCGCCGGTGCTCATCACCTCGGCCATGGTTGCGACCATGCGTCCCGGATCGGTCATCATCGATCTCGCGGGCGAATCCGGCGGAAACTGCGAGTTGAGCGAGCACGGAAAGGTGGTGGTCCACGACGGGGTGATCATCGCCGCCCCGGACAACCTTCCCAGCGAACTGCCCACGCACGCCAGCCAGATGTACGCGCGCAACGTCACCTCCTTTCTCCAGGACATCGTCGAGGACGGGGAACTCAAGCTCGACTTCGACGACGAGGTGGTCTCCGGTTCGTGCGTGACGCACGACGGCGAGGTCGTGCACGCCCGCGCTCTGGAGCGTATGTCGAGTTGACCCCCAACCCAGCGGAGAACCCATGGGTGAGTTGATGATCGGTCTCTATGTGTTCGTTCTGGCCGTGATGGTCGGATTCGAAGTCATCACCAAGGTGCCCCCGACGCTGCACACGCCGCTCATGTCGGGAGCCAACGCGATCTCCGGCATCGCCGTCATCGGCGCACTGGTGGTGGCCGCCCAGGCAGGCGAAACCACCGGGCAGGTGCTCGGCGTGGTGGCGATCGTCATGGCGATGGTCAACGTGGTCGGCGGCTTCATGGTCACCGACCGCATGCTCGAGATGTTCAAGCCCGGCCGGAAGAAGTAGCGTCGGGCCCTGACCGCCCGGGCGGGTCCTGCGCGCCCGCCACCCGGCAAACTCCCATGCATACCCGGATTTCCGAGGAGTCACGGTGAACCCCGATACCCTGCTGCAACTCGTCTACCTTCTTTCCGCGACCCTCTTCGTGTTCGGGCTCAAGCGGCTGGGCTCGCCCGCCACTGCCCGGCAGGGCAACCGCATGGCCGCACTCGCCATGCTCATCGCCATCGTCGCGACCCTGGTCGAGCAGGAGATCCTGAACTGGCAGCTCATCGCCCTCGGGATCATCCTGGGATCGCTCGCGGGTGCAATCGCGGCGCGCACGGTCAGGATGACCGACATGCCGCAAATGGTGGGGATCTTCAACGGGCTCGGCGGCGGGGCCTCCGGAGTCGTGGCGGCGGCCGAGTTCTTCCGGCGGGGCGGCGGGGAGCTCGGCCTGGAGGCGGGGATCACCATTCTCCTGTCGACCCTGATCGGGACGGTAACGCTCTCGGGCAGCTTCATCGCCTTCGGCAAGCTGCAGCGCTTCATCTCAGGGGCGCCGCTCACGTTTCCCTTCTCCAGAACCCTGAACGCCCTGCTCTTCGCGGCGATTCTGGTCATCGGCGCGATGCAGGTGACGGGCGAAGCTACGGTCACGATGTATCTGGTCCTGACCGGGCTCGCCCTCGTGCTGGGGATCCTGCTGGTCACCCCCATCGGCGGGGCCGACATGCCGGTCGTGATCTCGCTCCTGAACTCGTACTCGGGGCTGGCGGCGTCGGCGGCCGGATTCGTGCTCGGCAACATGATCCTGATCATCTCGGGGGCGCTGGTGGGCGCCGCCGGGCTGATCCTCACCAACCTCATGTGCAAGGCGATGAACCGGTCGCTGGCCAACGTCGCCTTCGGCGCCTTCGGCGCGGCCGATTCGACCGGCGGCAGAATCACTCCCGGAGAAGGGAAGAGCGTACGGGACGTGGACGCCGAACAGGCAGCCATGGTGCTCGCGTACGCCCAGTCGGTGATCGTGGTCCCCGGCTACGGCCTCGCGGTGGCCCAGGCGCAGCACGACATCCGCAAGCTCTCGGACCTGCTTCAGGAACGCGGCGTCACCGTCAAGTTCGCCATTCATCCGGTGGCGGGGCGCATGCCCGGGCACATGAACGTGCTGCTTGCGGAAGCCGACGTGCCCTACACCCAGCTCTTCGACCTGGACGAGATCAACGACGAATTCAGCACCACCGACGTGGCCCTGATCGTGGGAGCCAACGACGTGGTGAATCCCGACGCGCGCGATCCCTCCTCCGTGATCGCCGGCATGCCCATCCTCGACGTCGATCGGGCGCGCAACGTCATCGTCATGAAGAGGAGCCTCAGCCCGGGCTTCGCCGGGATCGACAACCCGCTCTTCTATCTCGACCGCACGATGATGTTCTTCGGTGATGCCAAGGGTTCGATGGTGGACCTGGTGCGCGAGACCAAGGAGGTCTGAAGCACGCGGGTTGCCGCTCGTCCGGCACGACTTCTGCAGGGACGTTTCCCGGAACCCTCCCGGGACCATCCCCGGCGGGGCACCGGTCCCTGATGCGCGGAGGTGTGAAATGCGCGGCATGCGTTTCGTTCTGGTGCAGCTTGCGGCGGTCCTCATCCTGACCGGGCACCTGCGCGCGCAGGTGTTCGAAGAGCCCGCCCCGCAATGGTTCCTGGGCCTCGGCGGCATCATCAGCGAGCCGCAGGGAGCGTTCGCCGAGGCCGTGGGGACGGCGCCGGGCCTGGGTGTGAACGTCCGCTACAACCCGTCCGGAGGGGCGGGATTCGGCCTGCGCGCCGATTTCGGCTTCATCCGCTACGGGTCCAATACCCAGCCCGCCTGCTTCAGCGTGACCGTGGGGTGCCGGATCCAGCTGGACGTGGTGACGGCGAACGACATCCTGTTGTTCAGTCTCGGCCCGGAGTGGGTACTGCCGGGCGGGCCGGCGAGGCCCTACGTGGCGGGCAATGTCGGGCTAGCCCACTTCTACACGCACTCGTACCTGAAGGGCGTGGACGAGCACGACGAGGACGGCTTCGGCGAGACCACCAACTTCAAGGATACCTCGCTGGCCTGGCGCGCGGGCGGGGGAATCCTCCTGAGGCTGGTGCGCGGAGAGGTCTTTCTGGATCTGGATATGGCGGCCTTCTACCATCGCAACGGGGTGGCCGAGTACCTGACCGAGGTCGATATCGAGGACCTCCCCGGAGGGGGCATCGACATGTTCCCGCGCCTGGGCGAGACCAACTTCCTCTCGTTCCGCCTGGGTCTCTCGCTCGGTCTGAGCAACCCGGCTCCGTAGCGGCAGGTAGCCAAGTCTTCCCATTTCGCCATGGGGACGCCCCGGTAACGTCGCCACCTTTCTCCTGCGCGGGGAAAGGCCCCGCCGTCCGGCACCACGTCAGGCATGGCAGCGGGGGGCGATGTTCACTCAGGTCCGTTCGGCCGCCCTGAGCGGAGTCGACAGCTTTCCGGTCAGCGTCGAGGCGAGCCTCACGTCCGGCCTCCCGTCGTTTTCGATCGTCGGTCTGCCGGCAGGCGCTGTGCGCGAAGGCCGCGAGCGGGTGACCGCCGCGCTCGCCAGCGTGGGATTCCCGGTCCCGCATCGCCGGGTCACCATCAACCTGGCGCCGGCCGACGTGCCCAAGACCGGCAGCGCCTTCGACCTCCCCATCGCGATCGCGCTTCTGATCGTCGGCGGCCACCTGCGGGCGGAGGAAGCCGACGGCCTTGTGTTCGTCGGCGAACTAGGGCTCGACGGCGAGTTGCGCCCGGTGCGCGGAGCGCTGTCCATCGCAAACGGCTGCCGCGGGATGCAGGGCCTGATGCTTCCTTCCGCGAACGCGCGCGAGGCCGCGGTGGCGGGGGCGGTGGAGGTGATCGGGGCGTCGTGTCTGCCGGAGGTGATCCGGCATCTGACCGGGAGCGGCCCGATCAGCCCGGCCACCGTGGACGGCGTCGCTCTTCTGGGCGGTAGCGCCGGGGACGCGCCGGACCTGGCCGACGTCCGGGGTCAGGCCCACGCCAAGCGCGCGCTTGTGGTGGCGGCCGCGGGAGGGCACAATCTGTTGCTGACCGGGCCGCCCGGAGCGGGCAAGACCATGCTCGCGCGGCGCCTGCCGGGAATCCTCCCGCCCCTCGAGCTGCAGGAGGCGGTGGAGGCGACGAAGGTGCATTCCGTGGCCGGACGCCTGCCCCCCGGAGAGGCGCTTGTGACGCGCCGCCCGTTCCGTGCCCCCCACCACACCATCAGCGACGCGGGGCTGGTCGGCGGCGGCCGCGTGCCGCGACCCGGCGAAGTCAGCCTCGCGCATCAGGGGGTTCTCTTTCTCGACGAGCTTCCGGAGTTCCGCCGGAACGTGCTCGAAGCCCTGCGGCAACCGCTGGAGGACGAAGCCGTTACGATCTCGCGCGCCAGTCAGGCGGTCACCTATCCCTGCCGCTTCACCCTGGTCGCCGCGATGAACCCCTGTCCGTGCGGGTTCCACGGTGATGGATCGGGACGCTGCTCCTGCACCGAGGCCACCATCCGCCGCTATCGCAACCGGGTGTCCGGGCCGTTGCTGGATCGCGTCGACCTCCATGTGCACATCCCGGCCGTGCCGATCGAGGAACTCCATGGGCGCACCGCCGGGATGACGAGCCTTGAGTCACGTGCGCAGGTCGCGGGCGCCCTGCGCCGGCAACAACAGCGCAGAAGCCGGAACGGGACCGCTCTCTTCAACGGTCGCCTCGGATCCAGGGAGATGCGACGCTGGTGCCTGCCGGGGTCGGAAGGTCGCCGGCTGCTGCGCGGTGCCGTGCGTAATCTGGGTCTCTCGGCACGCGGCCATCACCGGATTCTGCGCGTGGCTCGCACCATCGCCGACCTGTGCGGGAGCGAGCGCGTAGGTGCTTCACACGTCGGGGAGGCCATCCAGTACCGAAGCCGGGTGCCTATTTCCCTTTCACCCGCGGGAGGATGATGGTGAACTCCGTGAATTCGCCCTCTTCGGTTTCCACGGCGAGCTGCCCTTCGTGCTCGCGGACGATCTCGTGCGAGATCGACAGCCCGAGGCCGGTGCCCTGGGTGCCGGACTTGGTGGTGAAGAAGGGGTCGAAGATCTTGCGCACGACGCTCTCGGGCATGCCGGTGCCGTTGTCCCGCACCTTGATGCACACGGTGTCGCCCCGTCCCTCGGTGGACACGAGCAGGGTGGGCGAGTACCCGCGGCCTTCCGCCTTGCCGCGCATCTGGGTGGCCTGACAGGCGTTGGTGACGATGTTCAGGATGACCCGGCTGAGATCGCGCGCGATGCCGTCGACGCGGCCTGCCTCGGGGTCGAGTTCGCGGGTGATGGTGACGTTGAAGGTGGCGTCGGTGCCGCGCATCCCGTGGTAGGCGAGCTTGGTGTATTCCTCCACCAGCAGGTTGATGTCGATGGACTCGATCTGGCCGGCCTCGTCGCGGGAGTGGGCCAGCATGCCGTCGACGATGCGGTTCGCCCGGTCGCCGTGCTCCTTGACCTTGGAGATGTTGAGCTGGAGGTCGCCCAGGATCTCGTCCACGATTTCGGTCAACTCTTCGTCGCCGGCGGCGGCGAGCGGTCCCGCGCCGTCACCGTTGCCGCTCTCTCCTTCCATGCCGAGTTCCTCCCGCAACTCGTCGATCAACTCGACGGAGAGCGCCGCGAAGTTGTTGACGAAGTTGAGCGGGTTGCGGATCTCGTGGGCTACGCCCGCCGTCAGTGCGCCGAGCGATGCCAGCTTCTCCTGGGTGATGACCTGTTCCTGCGTGCGCCGCAGCTCGTCGAGCGTGCTCTCAAGCTCGGCGTTCTTGTCCTGGACTTCGGTGGCAAGCGCCTCCACCAGGTTCAGGCGCTGAACTTCGATGGCGTGCTGGCGGAACACCTCGAGAGCGCCCGCCATGTCGGTGACCTCGTCGTTGCCGGCAATCTCCAGCTTCGCTTCCAGTTCGCCCCTGGACATGCGGCGCATCACGTCGGAGAGGTGGCGCAGCCGGACCAGCAGGCGCTCACCGAAGAACTTCCAGCCTCCGAAGACGGCCGCCAGCACAGCCAGGACGTTGACCGCAAGGATCGTCCACCAGCCGATCTGCAGGAGAGTGGCCGACCGGTCCGCCGCCTCCCGGGTCGAGATCTCCGCGTTCTCCACCAATGGTTGAACGAGCGCGTTCAGGTCGTTGGTGGTCGCTTCGTTGAGGGCCAGGTACTCCTCGGACTCGGCCAGCTCGGCCAGCTCGAGGGTGCGAATGGTGTATATCCCGTTCGCGGCCGAATAGAGATCCCCGAGACGCTCGAAGGAAGGCCGCAGCAGGGCCGCCGTCGCGGGCAACAGGTCATCCAGGTCACTCTGGAGGTTGCCCATGGCGGCCGTTACCCGCTCCCGGTTGGTCTGCAGGAGACCCGGGTCGTCCTGGGTAAGGGCTCGCTGGATGAGCAACGAAACCGCGTTCTGATTCGTTTGGTAATTGAGCAGCCCTCTGTATTGGTCCAGTTGCTCGGGCGCGTTCCTGGCGGAAGTCGGCGCCGGCTGGTCCGTGAGCTCCCGCAATCCCGTTGCCATGAAGAAGTCCTGATCGTCGATTGCGGCGACCAGGAGGAGTTCGGCTCCCAGCGTGAGCTCCAGCACTTCGCGCTCAAGGTCGCCGACCCGGGCGCGATAGGTCAGGCGCCTGGCCACCGATTCCCGGATGAGGTCGATGCTTTCCACCAGGTTGGATGCAAGCACCACCACCGAATCCTGCAGCGCGCCCTGCATGCCGGTCCCGGTCATTTCCCCAAGGCGGGTTCGCAGGAACTCCTCCTCCCGCATCACGTCGGTTTCGACCAGCGCCAGGTCTTCCGGCGTATCGGCCGCGATCAGCCTGGGCGAAGCACGCACCAGTTCCGAGCTGCTTTGCGCTACGTCGAAGGCGGCGATCATCCCCGGCATATAGGTGCCGGTGACATCCCGCTGGCTCGCGTTGACGATCGTCATGAGACCCAGCGCCAGCACGCTCGCCACCAGAGTCAGGGTCACGCCCCCACCCAGCCCCACCCAGATCTGACTCGCGATCCCGAAACGGTTGCCCGTGGCTTTGCGGACCCTGGTCCCCCATCCGGACGGCAGTTTTGCCAGAACCCACTCGAAGGTGGAATGGATTCTGGAGTCCAGACCCTCCTGAACCGGAGGAGTCATCGCGAGAGCCGCTCCATGGCCCGGAAACGGCCAGCCTGGATCCGGGTCAGAAACACGCGGTCCGAGCCCTGGTTGTCCCGCTCGCCATACTCCACCTCGAACCCGCCCAGATCGATGGGCCCTGCTTCCCGCAGCGTCCCGAGGAAGCTCTCGCGGGTCGGCTCCGGGCCCGTCCGGTCCAGCCCTTCGACAATCAGACGTCCGGCCAGGTAGCCCTCGAGCGAGACGAAGCCGGGACTCGCATCCGGGTCCACGACTTCCAGCGCCTCGTGGTAGCGGGCCACCACGGGAACGGAAGTGTCCCCGGGGAACGGGACGACCTGGGTAACCACGACACCCTCGCCCGCTGCCCCCAGTTCGTTGAGCAACGCGTTGCTGCCCACGAACGAGATGTTCACGAAGATGGCGTTCACGCCGATGCGGCGCGCCCATCTGATGAACGTGGCTGCGGGTTGGTAAGCGCCGATGATGATCACGGCCTGGGGGCTGCCTTCGCGGATGTCGAGAAGTGCCCGCTTCACCGCCGTGGTGTTGCGGACGTATGCTCCCTCGGCCACCAGGACCATGTCGCGCCTGCCCAGAGCGCGGCGCATGCCGGTCAGTCCGGCGTTGCCGTAGTTGTCGTCCTGATACAGGACCGCGAAGCGCGTAAACCCGAGGTCCGTGGTCAGGCGCTCGACCATCTCTTCGGTTTCCTGGAAGTAGGATGCGCGCAGGTTGACTACGAAGTCGCGGTTCTCACGCAGGAATTCCGCGCCCGTGAACGGCCCGATGTAGGGGACGCCCGCGGCGCTCGCGACCGGTTCGGCCGCGGTGGAGGTGGGAGTTCCCACCGCGCCCACCAGCCCGAACACTCCCTCGGCGATAAGCGTGTGCGTGTTGTCGGAAGCGGCTTCCGGTTCGTATCCGTCGTCACGCGAACGAAGCCGAAGCATCCGTCCCTGGACGCCCCCGCGCCGGTTGGCTTCCTCGAACGCCGCGAGTATCCCGAGCCTCATGTTGGAACCAAGCTCGCTCGTGGGGCCGGTGAAGGCGGCCGACTGCCCGAACACGATCGAATCCGCGAAGACGCCCTCCGCTTCCGACTGGGCCGCCAGCGGCGAGCCCGCCAGAGCGCCGACCAGGACCCCCAGAAAGACCGCGGTGGCAGCATGGCGAGGCGTCACAGCATGGGTCGCGGGCCTTGCGCGCCGGCACCCCGTCCCGCGTCTCATCAGTCTCCCCCGTATCGGAGCGCCAGACAGGTCAGGTCGTCGGACTGGGGTGCGCCGCCGGCATGCTCATGGACAGCATCGACCACCTGGCGCGTCATGTCCTCGGGGTCCGCGCCGGCCGCCCTTCGCAGGACATCCAGCAGGGTATCGTCCCCGAACTGGTTTCCGGCCTCGTCCATCGCTTCCGTCACGCCATCCGTGTAGAAGAAGACGACATCGCCCTCCTCCAGCTGCATCGAGTGTTGCTGATAGGGGAATTCGTCGATCACGCCGAGAACGATGCCGCTGTCCCCCGGCAGCCATGTCACCTCGCCCGAGGGCTTGACCAGACAGGGGAGGTTGTGGCCTCCGTTTACGTATTGCAGAAGCCCCGATGCCGGATCGAGCACCGCGTAGAACATGGTTACGAACATCGACTCCTTGTTCTGTTCGTAGAGTAGCTGGTTGACCTCGGTTATGCATTTTACGGGTTCCCGTTCGCCAAGGGCGGATCCCTTGACGAGGGTCCGGCTGACCATCATGAACAGCGCGGCGGGAACTCCCTTGCCGGAGACGTCCGCGACCACCACGGCAAACCCCTCATCCTCCACCGGGAAGAAGTCGTAGAAGTCGCCGCCCACCTCCTTGGCCGGGGTCATCCAGGCGAACAGGCCGTAACGGGGATGCTGCGGGAAGACCTTGGGCAGGATCGAGTCCTGCATCTGAGCCGCCACCCCCAGCTCCTGGCGCAGGGCAACGAGCTCGTCGCGGGACCGAAGCGCTTCGCGCATCACCTCCAGATGACGGATCGTCTTGTCGATCGTGGTCTCGAGATCGTCGAAGTTGATCGGCTTGGTGAGGAAGTCGAACGCGCCGCGATTCATGGCGGTGCGGATGTTCTCCATGTCGCCGTACGCCGTGACGATCACCGCGCGCAGGTCCAGGTCCAGAGAGTTGATCTGGCTGAGGAGCGTCAGCCCGTCCATCTCCGGCATGTTGATGTCCGACAGGACCATGTCGATGTCGTCCTGCTCGTTCAGCTTGTCGAGCGCTTCGACACCATTGCTGGCGAAGACGAGTTCGATCTCCCGCCGGCGCATCTTGCGGCGGAACTTCTGCCTGAGGAGAAGCTCGAGATCCGGCTCGTCGTCCACCACAAGAATCTTCTTCATACGTCCTCCCGAAAGAGAAGCGATCCCGATGCATTCCGCTGGGGCCGGCGGCCGGCTGGCGCGGGAGCCTGATCGGGCGTTGGCGTCGCCCAAAACTACTCTTTGCGCGCCCGTTGGCAACAACGATCCGCACTTGTCCGAGCTCGCAAATGTTCGAGATCAGCTTCCGGTTTGGCGTTGCCGGCGCGTGGTGGTGACGCCGGGGTATCGAGGGATGCGCATTCGAGCCTGCCGTGATAGGTTGTTAGGCCGGCAAATCCGGAAGCCGTCGGCGCCCGGCACAGGTCGGCGGAGGAACCGGGTGCGGAACAAAGGGAGAATGGCGCAGTCGTTGGGGCACAGCGGCGGATCGACGCATGGATGTCACGCTTGGGATTGATGTGGGGACGGACCAGCACGAGCCTCGAAGGGTCGTGGAGGTGTTCGAGCGCTTCGCCACAGCGAACGGCGTAAGCGATCTCGTAGTGCAGAGGTTCTGTCTGGCGCTGGACGAAATCCTCACCAACGTCATCTCGTACGGGTTCGAGAAAGCGCCGGAGGAACCGAGGATTCGCGTGGACTTCGGGCTGGGAGACGAACTGCTGGAAGTCCGCATCGAAGACAACGGACGATCGTTCAATCCGCTGGCCGACGCGCCGCTCCCGGATTTCACGCTGCCGGTGGACGAGCGACCCATCGGAGGGCTCGGCATCCACCTTGCCAAGAACCTCGTGCACGACATATCCTATCGACGCGATAAAAAGCGAAATTGCCTGACCCTCACACAGCCGCTGCAGGGCGCGACAGGGGATCCAAATCCGTGAAAGTCACAGCCAGTCAGTCCGGGGACGCCGTGATCGCGGCCGTAAGCGGCCGCGTTGATTCGGTAAACGCGACCTCCTTCGAACAGGAGTTGAGCAAGGCCATGGAGGGCGGTTCCAGCCGTCTGGTCGTAGATTGCGGCGAGCTGTCGTACATCAGCAGCGCCGGCCTGCGCATTCTCCTCCTCGCGGTCAAGAAGACCCGTGCGCAGGGTGGGGGAGTGGCGCTGTGCCAAGTGCAGGACCACGTCCGGGAGGTGCTGGAGGTCAGCGGTTTCACGCGCATCATGACGGTTCGTGACACCGTCGAGCAGGCGATCGACAGCTTCTGAAGGCGGCTGGCAGGGGGGGGCGAGGCTCGACCCGGCCACCGAGCCCGCAGATTTCGGTTTCAGGCTAGAAGTACGTGAACGCCTGGACCTTCAGGGACCATTCGGTGCGGTCGAGCGAGGACCGGTAGATATCCAGGTTGGTGGAGATGCCGTTCTTCCCGAAGGCATAAAGCATGAAGCCGGGGGTGATCGTGAAGCCGGAAAAGTCCCCGCCGTCGCCATCCTCGGTCCTGGCCCAACTCAGGCGCAGCAGAGGCTCGATGGCCTCGAAGCGGGCGGTCTCCGGCAGCCGCGCATACCAGAGGCCCATCGCCTGAAACGCCGTGAACGGGGTGTTCTGGGACACCCTCCAGTTCCGCCCCCGGATCGCCCCCAGCAGCAGGTGGCCCCCGTCGCGCCATGTCCCCGCCTCGAACTCGAGCCCGTAGGCCGGGGTCCAGGCCGACCCGTGGTCGAAGTGGGTTTCGTCGAATGAGGCGTAGGCCGCGAAACGGCTGTCTTCGGTGAGGTCGAAGGACAGCTGCGTGGTGGTCGACTTCCAGTTGTTGGCGTCCCGGTTGTCGATGCCTTCCCCGTTCGTGAGCGTGACGCGGTAGCTCGCGCGGCTGCCGAGGCGGCCCGTCATCAGCAACCCGGGCTCGTACCCGTTCAGGCCGAGCCTGAAGGCAAGGTTGCCGAACGAGCAGACTCCTCCAATCCCGGGGCACGCATGCTCCTCTGCTATCCCTGATACCCTCGCGTCCCGCTCGATCAGCGGCAGGTCCGAGTTGGGCACCAGCCAGAAGTACGAGATGCCGCGCTTGAACTGACCCATGTTGAGCACGAAGGCCTCCGAGAAGCTCAACGTGAGCCACGCGTCCAGCACCGTGCCTCCGCGCAGCGCCTCGAACTGGAGGCGACCGCTGACGAAGTCGTTGTAGCGCCCGTCCAGCGTGATCCAGGCGCGCCGCATGGAAAACGTCGAGACGGCGCCCTCGGTGCTCGGCGCCTCGTACTGCGCGTGCACGCGCGCATCGAATGAGACACTGGAGCCGCCATAGGACCGGAAGGGCGGATCCTGGGCCTGGAGTGCGGAGGAGGAGAACGCCATGGCTGCGAGCAGCATGCCTCCGAGCGCCGTCCTTGCGGATGCCTTCGAATCCGGCCGCCGCTTCCGCCGGCGCTTGCCGCCATGGGTGCCCGGGTGCGGGTCGGAATGGAAATTCGGTGCCGCTCCTGCCGTGATCGTCGTCTTTTGGTGCGCCGGCATCATGGCCTCCTGGGAGGTGGTGTCGCGGTTGTCGTAGTCGCTACGTCCGGCCGTGCCTGATTTGGCTCGGCACCGCCGATGGCCGATCGGGGGTAGTCGCGCCTTCTAGAATAGGCCGATCACCCTTCCGGTGTCAGGATCCAGGTCGACATCGTAGAAGGAGGGACGGGTCGGGAGTCCCGGCATGGTGCGCATCTGACCCACCAGCGGATAGAGGAACCCGGCGCCCACGGAGGCGCGCACGTCGCGGATCGGCAGCGTGTATCCTCGTGGCACTCCCTTGCGGCGCGGGTCGTGGCTGATGCTCAGATGGGTCTTGGCCATGCAGATCGGCAGGTCGGAGAAGCCCTGGCGCGTGAAGAGATCGATGCGGTCGCTGGCCAGCGGTTCGAACTCCACCCCGTCTGCTCCGTATACCTCGCGCGCGATGATCTCGATCTTCTCCCGAACCGGAAGGTCGAGCGGATAGAGGAAGCGGAAATCGGAGGGCTGCTCGGTGGCCCGCACCACGGCCCGGCCCAGCGCGACCGCTCCCGCGCCCCCGTGGGCCCAGTGCTTCGAGACCACCGCGTCCACGGCCCCGGCGGCGCGCGCCGCCCGAATCACCAGGTCCACCTCGGCATCCGTGTCGGTGGCGAAGTGGTTCACGGCCACCACCACCGGAACTCCGAACTTGCGTGCCGTGCGGATGTGGTGCTCCATGTTGGCGATTCCCCGGGAGAGCAGCTCCAGGTTCTCTTCGGTGTATGCGCGGTCGAGCGGCCGTCCCGCCACCACGGGAGGTCCGCCGCCATGCGTCTTCAGGGCCCGGATGGTGGCCACCAGCACCACCGCGTCGGGGACCAGCCCGGAGTAGCGGCACTTGATGTTGAAGAACTTCTCCATGCCGATGTCGGCCCCGAATCCCGATTCCGTGATGACGTAGTCGCTCAGTTTGAGCGCGATGCGGTCGGCAATGATGGAGCTGTTGCCGTGCGCGATGTTGGCGAACGGTCCGGCGTGGACGAAGACGGGAGTACCCTCGAGCGTCTGCATCAACGTGGGTTGAACCGCGTCGCGCATGAGGACGGCGAGCGCGCCCGCGGCGCCGATGTCCTCGGCGGTCACGGGTTCGCCGTCGCCCGTCGCCCCGACCACCATGGCCCCGAGCCTTCGGCGCATGTCGGCCAGGTCGGTGGTCAGGGCGAGAATCGCCATGATCTCGCTGGCCACCGTAATGTCGAACCCGGTGGTGCGGGTAAATCCGAATTCATCCGGACCCTGCCCGACCGTGATCTCGCGGAGCATGCGGTCGTTGGTATCCATCACGCGCCGCCAGGTGATGGTCTCCGGATCGATTCCCAGGCGCACGAAGCGGCTGCGCTCCTCCGGCGTCATCCGGTCCGGGTCGCTCGTGGCGATGCCGAGCTTCTCCTTGCGCACATGCATGCCGCGGGCGAAGAAGCGCCTTCCGTTGCGGACCGGGAAGAGACGCTCGAAGAGAAGCTCGTCGCTCTGGCGGGACTCGTGCAGCATCCGTATGTCGATCGCCGCCGCCAGCAGGTTGTTGGCCGCAGTGATGGCGTGGATGTCCCCCGTGAGGTGCAGGTTGAAGTCCTCCATCGGGATGACCTGGCTGTAGCCGCCGCCCGCCGCTCCGCCCTTGATGCCGAAGGTCGGGCCCTGGCTGGGCTGGCGGATGCACGCGATCGTCCGCTTGCCGAGGTGGGCGCCCATTGCCTGGGCGAGTCCCACCGTGGTTGTGGTCTTGCCCTCGCCCAGGGGCGTAGGGGTGATCGCCGTCACGTCGATGTACTTGCCCTCCGGCACGGCGGAGAGCCGGTCGAGCACGGAAAGCCTCACCTTCGCCTTGTGCGACCCGTGCATCTCGAGCTCCCCGCTTGCGAGGCCGAGTTGCGCGGCGATGGAGGCGATGGAGGTGAGCGGGGCTTCCTGCGCGATCTCGATGTCGGAGGGGACGGGCGAACGAATCTGGAGCGAGGTATTGCGGCCGTGATCGGTCATTGGCAGGGGATAGTCCATGGTTTCGGGACGCCAGCGTCGGAGGCCGACGGATTCGTCGCGCAACAACTCGGCGCTCGCGGATGCGCCAGAAAGATTCCCTCCGCGGCCTGATTTGGGAATAGGCGCAGGAAACGAGTCCGGCGGGGAACGGCGATTTCCTTGATTCGGTCCTGCGGGTACGGGTACATTAATCGCGGTATCGCGGCGCGCCGGCGCCACAATCCCCGACCACCCTCCTTTCAAGAGTCCCGCATGCGACTATTCATCGCGCTGAATCTCTCCGATGGCGCGAAGGAAGGCGTGTACGCCGCCGCTCGGCCCCTCAGAGAGGCCGGCTTGCCGGTGCGGTGGCTGGATCCCGAAACGTATCACCTGACCCTCAAGTTCCTCGGGAATCCACATCCGGACCTTACGCCCCGCGTGTCGGAGGCGATCGACGAAGTCGGGGGCAAGAACCGGTCCTTCTCGATGGAGATCCGCGCCTTCGGCGCCTTTCCCACGATTCGCCGCCCAAGGGTGCTGTGGGCCGGGGTGGAGCCGGTCCTCGCCCTGCGCTGTCTGAAGCAGGATGTGGAGTGGGGGCTGGCCAGCCTGGGCTTCAGCCGGGAGACGAGCGCCTTCCATCCTCACATCACCGTGGGCCGCGCCAGGGCGGAGACCGGCGCCGGCGCCTTCCGCGGACTGGATGCCCTGGTTGCCGACCTGGACTTCCGCCATCACATCGACGTGACGTCGGTGGAACTCATGCGCAGTCATCTCTCCCGCGCCGGCGCCCGCTACAGTGTCGTATCCTCGGCGGCGCTCGAGACGCCGGAACCGGCGCAGCCCAACGCCTGATGGCCACGATCCGCGCGGGCTCCCCGATGCTCGGCCCCTGACCCGACTTCATGGCAAACATCCTGATCGTCGACGACGACGCCTCGGTCAGCGGCGCGCTGCGTCAGGTCTTCGAGTACGAGTCGCATCGCGTGACGATCGCCCCCAACGGCCCCGTCGGCCTCGAGCGCCTCGTCGACGACAATCCCGATGTCGTCTTTCTCGACGTCAAGATGCCGGAGATGGACGGCCTGGAAGTCCTGTCGAGGATGAGGAAGCTGGACTCCCGCACCCCGGTGATCATGATCAGCGGGCACGGGAACATCGATACCGCCGTGGAGGCCACGCGCAGGGGCGCGTACGACTTCCTGGAGAAACCCCTCGACACGGCGCGCCTGTTCGTTACCCTGCGCAACGCCCTCGACATGCACGGGCTCAAGCGCGGCGTCGAATCGCTGCAGACCGAAGTGGAGAGCCGGTACGAAATCGTCGGTTCCTCGCCCCGGATTCATCAGATGCTGATGCGTATCGAGAAGGTGGCGCCGACCCGGGCGCGCGTGCTCGTCACCGGCGAGAACGGCACGGGAAAAGAGCTGGTGGCGCGGGCGGTCCACAGGCTGTCGGACCGGCGCGACCGGCCGTTCGTGGAAGTGAACTGCGCCGCGATCCCCTCGGAGCTCATCGAATCGGAGCTCTTCGGCCACATGAAGGGGTCGTTCACCGGGGCGGTGGCGGACCGCGCGGGGAAGTTCGAGCAGGCGGACGGCGGCACGCTCTTCCTGGACGAGATCGGAGACATGTCCTTCGCGGCCCAGGCGAAGGTGCTGCGCGTCCTGGAGCAGGGCGTCGTGGTCCGCGTGGGAGGCTCCCGGACCTTGCAGGTGGACGTGCGCGTCATCGCGGCCACCAACAAGGACCTCGCCGAAGAGATCAGGAACGACCGGTTCCGCGAGGATCTCTACTATCGTCTCAACGTCGTTCCCATCGAGCTTCCTCCGCTTCGCGAGCGTCGGTGTGATATTCCCATGCTCGTGAAGCACTTCACCACGCTGATGGTGCGGACCGGGCGGGCATCCCGGAAGCACTTCACGGAGGGTGCCCTGAACCGGCTCAAGGCGATGGACTGGCCGGGCAACGTGCGCCAACTGCGCAACGCCGTGGAGCGCTTTCTGATTCTCTCGGAGGGCGACGAGATCCGCACGAAAGACGTCCGACTGCTCTCCGGAGGCAGCCCGGGCGCGGTCGTCCACCAACTGCTGGCCGCGCCTTCCTTCGCCGACTTCAAGGACCGCGCGGAGCGGGCGTTCATCGAGCACAAGCTGCGCGAGCACGACTGGAACATCACCGAGACCGCCCGGTCGGCGGGCATGCCGCGCTCCAACCTCTACAAGAAGATCAACAAGTACGGGCTGGAGCGGGAGTCGTGAGGCGGGCAGCGGGACGGGACGGAGAACGGGAGGATCCGTTGCGGACCGGTGACGGGGCGGGGGATGGCGGACGCGACTCCGAACCGTCGGCGGAAGCACCCATGAAGTCGCTGGCCCGGACGGCGTGGGAGTGGTGCCGGTCGGTTCTGATTGCGTTCGCGCTCTTCCTGATCATCAGAGCGTTTCTGGTGGAGGCCTTCAAGATTCCCACCGCCTCCATGGAGAACACCTTGCTGGTGGGAGATTTCCTGGTGGTCAACAAGGCGGTGTACGGCGCCGAGGTTCCGGGGACGGCGCTGCACCTTCCCGCATTCGCGGAGCTCGAGCGGCGCGACGTCATCGTGTTCACGCCTCCGCACGACCCCGGAAAGAACTATGTGAAGCGCGTGGTCGGGGTGCCCGGGGATGTCCTTGAGATGCGGGCCAAGACGCTGTACCTGAACGAGGTGCAGCTCGACGAGCCGTACGTTCGCCACGTGGACCCGCGGCGTGACGAGTATCATCCCGACATGGCGTGGCAGGCCGGTTTCCTCGCCGACGGCCGCGACCCGGCGTCCTACCGGCCGACGCGGGACAACTGGGGTCCGATCCGGATTCCGGAGGACAGTTACTTCGTCCTGGGCGACAACCGCGACAACAGCGAAGACTCGCGCTACTGGGGATTCGTCGACAAGGGTTCGGTGCGGGGGCGGCCCTGGTTCGTCTACTACTCCTTCGACGCGTCTTCCGATGGGGAGGCTGCGTGGATGAGGGACGTGCGCTGGGGCAGGATCGGCGGGATTGTCCGGTAGACACGGGCGCGGGTACTGGTTGACACCATGCGGCCTGGTTGACACCATGCGGCCTGTCTGATACCCTTGACTGCTTTGTTACTCCACTCCGTGGGTTCGACGACGAGGACGAGACCGCGGAAGAACGTCTCCCCGGCAAATCGCGGGTGAACCGTACGTGAAGACATATACGCCCAGGGCGAGCGACATCGAGCACCAGTGGTGGGTGGTTGATGCTGCGGGACAGCCGTTGGGGCGTCTGGCGGCGCAGGTCGCGCGCGTGCTGCGCGGCAAGCACAAGCCCATCTTCACGCCTCATCTCGACACGGGGGACAACGTGGTGGTGATCAACGCCGCCCGCGTGAAGCTCACCGGCAACAAGGCGGCGCAGAAGACCTACTTCCGTCATTCGGGCTACATGGGCGGCGAGCGCCATATTCCCTTCAGGACGATGCTGGAGCGGCATCCCGAGCGGGTGATCGAGCGCGCCGTACGCGGCATGCTCCCGAAAGCACGCCTGGGTCGCCGACTACGCCGCCGGCTGCGCGTCTATGCCGGGGCCGAGCATCCTCATCATGGCCAGCGTCCGGGCCAACTCACGTTCTGAGGTCACGGGTTCATTGCCATACGTAGAACAGGTTCAGGCCGTAGGCCGGCGCAAGAGCAGCGTAGCGCGCATCATGCTGCGACCGGGAATCGGAAGGTGGCTGATCAACGGCCGGGAACTGGACGACTATTTTCCGCGGCTGGTGCATCGCAAGCGCGCCACCGAACCGATGCAGGTCGTTGACGCCGACGCCCGCTTCGATGTCGTCGTGCGCGTGCACGGGGGCGGGATGACCGGTCAGGCCGACGCCATCCGCCTGGGGGTTGCCCGAGCGCTGGTCGAGGAAGACGAAGACGCGATGGGCCCGCTTCGCCAGGGCGGGTTTCTCTCACGTGATCCGCGCAAGGTGGAGCGCAAGAAGCCCGGCCGTCCGAAGGCCCGCAAGCGCTTCCAGTTCAGCAAGCGATAAACCCGAGGACTGCCTGGAGACGCATGGAGCAGGTTTCTCTGAACCAGATGCTTGAGGCCGGGGTCCACTTCGGACACCAGACGCGCCGATGGAACCCCAAGATGCGCCGTTTCATCTTCACGGAGCGGAACGGCATCCATATCATCGACCTGCGCAAGACGTTCGATCGGCTGATCGCGGCCCGGAAGATCGCACGCCAACTGGTGCTTTCGGGCGAACGCCTCCTGTTCGTCTGCACCAAGCCGCAGTTGCGCGGGATCATTGAAGAGGACGCCGCCCGGTCCCGCAGCCTGTTCGTGACGGAGCGCTGGCTGGGCGGCATGCTCACCAACTTCCAGACCATTCGTCGCCAGATCCGCCGCCTGAAGGAGCTGGAGCGGGGGCAGGAGGAGAACGCCTTCGAGTTCTACACCAAGAAGGAACGCCTTCTGCTCGAGCGCGAGCGGCTGAAGTTGGAGAAGTACTTTTCCGGGGTGAAGGACATGGCCCGGCTCCCGGGCGCCATCTTCGTCGTCGATGCCCGGCGCGAGGCGATCGCGGTCAGGGAGGCCCACCGGCTTGGTATCCCGATCATCGCCATCACCGACACCAACGCCGATCCGGATCTCATCACCTACCCGATTCCGGGGAACGACGACGCGATACGCTCGGTCAGCCTGATCAGCGGCGCCATCGCCGAGGCCATCAGCCAGGCCCGCAAAGAGGTGCCGGAAGATGAACGCCGTCGGGTGGAGGACCTGGAGGCCACGACGTATTCGACCGAGACAGGCGAGAAGGCCGCCGCGGTGGAGGAGCATCCGCGCCGTCGAGCGCGCCGGCGGCCCCGTCCGGGCGTCATCGCGGAACGCCAGACGGGCAGCCCCGGTCGAGGGGATTCGCAAAAGCGAGTCAGGAGGGCCCGCGTTCTGGTCAGGAAGCCGGGGGGCGACGCGGCCGAATCGGATTCCGGCGGAGCGCCCGCGAAGCCGTCGACCAGCCAGGAAGCCGAACCGAAGCCGTCCCGGGTCCGGCGCGCGCCTCCCAAGCCGGTAGCGTCCCGGACCAGTTGATCCTTCCTGCCGGCGACTGCCGGGACAGGGAAGTATGGACGAGGGTCGCGGGAAAGCGTCGCCACCGGATCCCGCGTCCCGTAACCTCGAAACGATCACCAGGCGGATACTCCACATGACGATTCCCGCAAAGATGGTGAAGGCCCTGCGCGACCGTACAGGCGGGGGCATGATGGATTGCAAGCGCGCTCTCGAAGAGACGGGAGGCGATCTCGAGGCCGCGGTCGATCTCCTCCGTGCCAGGGGTGCGGCGAAGGTTTCCAAGCGAGCGGGCAGGGATACGAACCAGGGAACCATCGGCAGCTACGTCCACTTCGACCGAAGGGTGGGCGTCATCGTCGAAGTCAACTGTGAGACCGACTTCGTCGCCAACACGGACGACTTCCGGGCGCTGGCCAAGGACATCGCCCTGCACATCGCCTCCCAGGACCCGATTGCCGTGCGCGCGGAAGATCTGCCGCAGGACGTGGTCGAGCGTGAGAAGGCGGTCTACCGGGAGCAGGTGCGTGCCCAGGGGAAGCCGGAACGCATTCAGGACATGATCGTCCAGGGGAAGCTGAAGGCCTTCTACAAGGATCAGGTGCTGCTGGAGCAGCCCTTCATCAAGGACACGGACCGGACCATCGGCGAGCTCGTGACCGAGGTATCGGCGAAAACCGGCGAGAGGATCGAAGTCGCCCGCTTCTCGAGGTTCGCGGTCGGGCAGCGCGGCTGACGGCGCACGCCCGCGGGACGATGAGCGGCTCGTCGGAATTCCGGTACTCGCGGGTTCTCCTGAAGCTCTCCGGCGAAGCGCTCGCGGGAGAGGAGGGATTCGGCATCTCTCCGCCGGTCGTGGACCGGCTCACCGACGAGATCGGGACGCTCGCCGACCTGGGCGTGGCCCTCGGCATCGTCATCGGGGGCGGCAACATCATGCGCGGGGCGCTGGCCAGCCGTCAGGGCATGGACCGCGTCACAGCCGACTACATGGGCATGCTCGCCACCGTCATCAACGCGTTGGCGCTTCAGGATCTGCTCGAGCGCAAGAACGTCACCACGCGCGTGCTGACCGCCTTTCGCATGGAAAAGCTCGCGGAGCCCTACATCCGCCGCCGGGCGATTCGCCACCTGGAGAAGGGCAGGGTGGTGATCTTCGCCGGAGGCACGGGGAACCCGTACTTTTCGACCGACACCGCGGCCGCTCTGCGGGCGATCGAGATGGAAGCCGACGTGATCATCAAGGCCACCAAGGTGGCGGGAATCTTTACCGCCGATCCTCTCCTGGACCCGACCGCGCAGTTCATCCGGCGCATCAGCTTTCAGGAAGTGATCGCGCGGGAACTGGGGGTCATGGATGCCCCGGCGGTGTCGCTCTGCAAGGACAACAAGCTGCCCATCATCGTACTCAATCTCGGCGAGAGAGGAGCGGTCGGGGCCGCCATCAGAGGGGAGCGCATAGGCACGTTGGTATCCTGACCGGGTATCTGCTCTCCGATCGGTATCACACGCGCGCGGGAGGCTGTCATGGGACTCATGGAAGAACTCACGGAGCGCATGGACGCCGCGCTCGATGCTGCCCGGCGCGAGTTCGCAACCGTTCGAACCGGCAAGGCGACCCCGGCTCTGCTGGACAGCGTCCGGGTCGACGCCTACGGGGCCAGCATGCCCCTGAATCAGCTCGCGACGGTGGTTGCGGCCGACGCGAGCCTGCTGGTGGTGCAGCCATACGACAAGTCGCTGATGTCCTCCGTCGAGAAGGCGATCATGTCCGCCAACCTCGGGCTTAATCCCTCCAACGACGGCAACCTCATACGCGTACCGATTCCTCCACTCACCGAGGAACGACGCCGGGAATACGTGCGCATCATCCACAAGATGTCGGAGAATACCCGGATCTCGATCCGCCACGCCCGGCGTGCGGGCAATGGCGAGGTGAAGCGTCGCATCAGGGAGCACGAGATCAGCGAGGACCAGGGTCACCAGATGATGGGCGGGATTCAGAACCTCACCGACCGCTACGTGGCCTCGCTGGACGAGCTCATGAAGGCCAAGGAGGAGGAGGTCATGGCCATCTAGCCATGAAGTCCAACGTGCCGGCCCGGATTGACATGAGCGGGCCCATGCCGCGTCACGTGGCCGTCATCATGGACGGCAACGGACGCTGGGCCCGGCGGCAGGGCCTGCCCCGCAAGACGGGGCACGAGGCCGGGATGAACGCCGTACGCACGACCATCGAGGCTTCGGTCGACGCCGGCATCAAGATCCTCACCCTCTTTGCGTTTTCCACCGACAACTGGAATCGTCCGTCGGAGGAGGTGTCGGCTCTGATGTCGCTCCTGAAGGCGTATGCGGAGCGGGAGTGCTCGGAGCTTGTCGAGAAGGGCGTCGAAGTACGTGTGCTCGGGACCCTGGCCAGAATGCAGCCTTCAGCGCGCGAGGCCGTGGAGCGCATCATGCGGGAGACCGAGGGCGGAACGACGCTCAGGCTCAATCTGATGATCTCCTACAGCGGAAGGGAAGACATCCTGACCGCGGTTCGCCGTCTGGCCGCGCGCGCCCGGGCCGGAGAACTGGATCCCGCGGAGATCGACGAAGCGTGCCTGGAGCGGGCGCTGCTGACGAGCGGCATCCCCGATCCCGACCTTCTCATCCGGACTTCCGGGGAGTGCAGAATCTCCAACTTCATGCTTTGGCAGATTTCGTACTCGGAGATCCACATCACCCCCGTGCTGTGGCCGGATTTCTCCAGGGACGACCTCCTTGCGGCCGTCCTGGACTACCAGCGCCGCGACCGCCGCTTCGGCCGGATCACTTCCGGCTGATGGCGATGGCCGACCTTTCGCGCCGCGCGGTGGTGGCGGTGGTCGCGCTGCTCGTCGTCCTTCCGGTCATCTACCGGGGCGGGTGGCTCATGGGTGCGCTTGCGGCGGCGCTGGCCATGCTGGCCACCCGCGAGTTCTGCCTGCTGGCCCGGCGGACGGGTGTACGGACCTTTACCCGCACGGCCATGGCCGTCACGGCAGCGCTCGTCCTGGCAGCGACGGCGGAGCCCTTCTTCACCGGTTTCGCCCCGCTCGCGCTGACGGTCCTCATGGGGGCCACGGTAGCGCTCTTTGTCGCCGCCGTGCGCGCGCGCAAGGTGACGGACAAGCCGCTCGCGTCCGTCTGCTCGACGCTGACGGCGGCTCTCTATGTGGGAGGCGGGCTCTGCTTCGCGGTGCTGCTGCGCCACCTGCCGGAGACGGGGGTCGCCGTCAGAGCCCCCGGCCCGCTCGAAGGCCCGTTGCTGCTGCTCTTCCCGCTGACGGTCACCTGGGTCGGGGACATCGCCGCATACTTCGCGGGCAGCCTGTGGGGAACTCGCCGCCTGTTTCCGGCCGTCAGCCCGGGCAAGACGCTGGAAGGCACCGTCGCCGGAATCCTTGCCGCCGGGGCGGCGGGCCTGTTCTTCGCGGTGGCGGCCGCCGAGCCGTTCGTCCTGCTGGGGGTTGGGCCGGGCTGGCTCGTCGGCATCGCGCTCCTGATCGGCACGGGCGGACTGGCGGGGGATCTGGCCGTTTCGCTGCTCAAGCGCGAAGCCGGCGTCAAGGACACGGGGTCGATGCTTCCCGGCCACGGCGGAGTGCTCGACCGGCTCGACGCCGTGCTGGTGACGCTGCCGCTCGCCTACGCGGCGCTTCAGCTCGCCGGTTCGGTGTCGCCATGAGCCGGGTGGCGGTCCCCGAGGCGAAGGGTGCGTCGACGTGATCCGGGTCGCGATCCTGGGATCCACGGGATCCGTCGGGCGCAGCGCGCTCGAGGTCATGGGCCGGCATCCGGAGCGCTTCCGCGTGGTCGCGCTGGCCGCCAACCGCTCGGTAGCCGTGCTTCGCGAGCAGGCGGCGCTGCATCGGCCGCGCCGGGTGGTGGTCGCCGACCCCGGCGCCGGGAGGCTCGACCTCCCCGGCGTGTCGTCCGCCTACGGCCGCGAGGCTCTGATCGAACTCGCGGGGAACAGCGACGCGGATGTGGTCGTCAATGCCCTGGTGGGAGTCTCGGGCCTGGAGCCCACCCTCGCCGTGCTGCGGGCGGGCAAGCGTCTCGCGCTGGCCAACAAGGAGTCGCTGGTGGCCGGAGGCGAACTCGTCAACGAAACGGCGCGTTCGGGAGGCGGTGAGCTGGTGCCGGTCGATTCGGAACACAGCGCGATTCTGCAGTGTCTCGCCGGCAGCGACCCCGGGCATGTGGCCCGCATCGTGCTGACCGCTTCGGGCGGTCCTTTTCGCCGCTGGGACGCGTCGCGAATGAACGACGTCACGCCCGCCGACGCGCTGCGCCATCCCACCTGGAACATGGGTTCCAAGATCACCATCGACTCGGCCACGCTCGCGAACAAGGCGCTGGAGGTCATCGAGGCACATTTCCTGTATCGGATGGAGTATGAACGCATCGACGTGGTCGTTCATCCGCAATCGATCGTCCACTCCTTCGTGGAATTCACGGACGGCTCGGTCGTGGCGCAACTCGGCCTTCCCACCATGGAACTGCCCATCCTGTACGCGCTGACACATCCGGAACGGATCGACGACGTCCGCCTGCGAACATTCCGTCCTTCGCGCCTGTCGGATCTCACGTTCGAGGAACTGGACCGGCCGCGGTTCCCCCTGTTCGAACTGGGCGTGCAGGCCGGGCGCGCCGGTGGCTGGGCGCCGACGGTCTTCAACGCGGCCAACGAGGTGGCTGTGCACGCATTCCTGGAGGGCGTGCTACCCTTCAGAGAGATGGCGGTGGTGGTGGGAGCGGCGCTGGAGCGAACTCCTCCAGGAAGGATCAGGTCGGTCGAAGACGTGCTCGGCGTGGATGCCGAGGCCCGGCGCGTGACCCGGGAATCCATCGAGGCGGTGGTCGCGTAATGGCGCGCGGCTCGTGAGCGGGCGCATACAGGGAGAGGGATGATGGCGTTGCTGGCGACAATCGTTGTCCTGGGCGTTCTGATCCTCGTCCACGAACTTGGCCACTTCTGGGCGGCCAAGGCCGTGGGCGTAAAGGTCCTGCGCTTCTCCATCGGGCTGGGGCCGCGGGTTCTCGGTTTTCGCCGCGGCGATACCGAATACGTGATCTCGGCGATTCCGCTGGGCGGGTACGTCAAGATGAGCGGCATGGCCGATGAGGTCATGGACCAGGTGGAGGGAGGTGGCGGCGAGGTGCGGCGGGGACCCGCGCCAACGGACTTCGACGGCAAGCCGGTCTGGGCGCGCGCGCTGGTGCTGTCGGCGGGCGTGATCATGAACATGATCTTCGCCTTCGCGGCGTATACTACGATCGCCGCGGGCTGGGGCCGGGTGGAGGCGGACGAGACCCGGCTCGGCTACGTGGACATGGAGCTGCTGCCCCCGGGCGCGGAACCGCTGGGGGGGCTTCCCGTCGGCGCGCGCGTTACGCGGGTGGGCGACCGCGATGTGGTCCACTGGGGGGATGTGCGTGAGGGATTCCTGTCGGCACGGGGCGAGACGATCACGGTGGAAACCGAGTCCCCGCGCGTGACGGTCTCGGTGCCGGTGCCCGACGATCCTTCCGCGCGCGAGCGCCTGGCATTGGCCCTCGACTACTGGATCGAAGCCGAAGTCCTGGACGTCGAGCTCGGGATGCCCGCGGCGGGCGCGGGCGTGCAGCCGGGGGACCGCGTGCTGGCCGTGGACGGTGTAGCCGTGGATAACTGGGCGCTGTTCCGGCAGGAGATCATGCGCCGTCCCGGTCGCACGGTCGAACTTCAACTGGCGCGCGACGGCGCTCTGATAGAGATCGCGGTGCCCCTCGCAACGCGTGAGGAAAGGGGGCCCGACGGGGAGATCAGGACCGTAGGTCAGGTCGGCATTCTGGCTCCGGTGGCCGATCCGGTGTACGTGCCCGTTCCGCTGACCCGCGCTGCGGTCATCGGATATCGGGACACCGTGGGCACCACCCGCATGATCCTCGCGTTCCTCGGCGATCTCGTGACCGGGAGCGTCTCCCCGCGCAATGTGGGCAGCATCGTCACCATCGGAACGCTGTCCGGCCAAGCGGCAGAGGCGGGGATTCAGACCTTCCTGCGCTTCATGGCTCTGTTCTCGGTGAATCTGGCGATCCTGAACCTGCTTCCCATTCCGATACTGGACGGCGGACATCTCGTTTTTCTCGGGATCGAGGCCGTCAGAGGGAGGGCGCTCAGCCTGGAGCAGCGGCTGCGCTGGAGCCGGGTCGGCTTCCTGGTGCTCATGGGCATCATGGTCTGGGCGCTCTCCAACGACATCCTGCGCGTGCTGGGGTTGTGACGCCGAACCGCCCCGGCGGCAGGGCCTGGAACGACGGCTTCAGAGAAACGACAGCTGCTCGGGACCGCGTTCCCGGCGCAGGGTGTCGACGCACAGCATCTCCGTAGGCTCCTCCTGCCGGGCAACGCCCAGAAAGCCCCGGTATCCCGCCCTGGCCAGTGCCCGAGAGACGGTTTCACGCGCCAGCTCGGGTGTGTTGCACTCCGCAGAGAGGTGGGCGAGCAGTATGCCGGCGAGGCGGGGATGGAGGAGATCCCGGGCAAGACGGGCGGCCGCGCGGTTGGACAGGTGCCCGTGGCTGGATGCGATGCGCGACTTGACGGCGGCGGGGTAGGAACTCTGGTGGAGAAGCGTCTCGTCGTGATTGGCTTCCAGGACCAGGAAGTCGCAGCCCGCGAGCGCGTGGCGTACGATCGCGGTGGACCGGCCGAGATCGGTCGCGAGCCCGACGCGGGCGCCGGATCCGACATCGACCAGGGCGATGGCCACCGGATCGGCCGCGTCGTGTACGGTCATGAACGGTTCCACGCGCAGGTCCTCGACGCCGAAGGCTCGCCCGGGCCGGTATTCCACAACCTGTTCCGACCCGCGGAACAGGCGGCCGCACGCCTTGCGGGTGGCTTCGGTGAGGCAGACGGGGATACCGTGACGTCGCGCCAGCACTCCGCTGCCGCGGGTGTGATCCCCATGTTCGTGCGTGAGAATGATGGCCGCGAGCTCACTCGCCTCGGCCCCGACCAGCCGCAGGCGGCGCTCGGTCTCGCGCGCGCTGAAGCCGGCGTCCACCAACACGGCCGCACGTCCGGAGCGGACCAGAATCGAGTTGCCCTTGCTGCCGCTGCCCAGCACGCAGATCTGCACGACCGCTCCGGACCCGCCGGCTAGTCGGCGCCGGCCACGCTGAGCCAGGCACGCTCGAGAACGGCCTGCATCTCCGGCGCAAGCCGAACGCCCCTGCGGCTCATGACATGCGCCGCCGTGTCCAGAAAGCGGTTCAGCTCAAAGAGCGGCGCTTCGGGCGCCGCGCCCCATCGAAAGGGCGGGAGATGGCTCGTCGGGGCCGTTGCGCCGAACAGGTTGCAGCCTGCTCCGATGACCGCGCCGGTGTTCAGGAGCGTTCCAATGCCGGTCTTGACGTGGTCGCCCAGAAGGCAGCCCAGCTTGCCCAGACCGGATGGCACGGCGCCTTCGCCCGTACGGACCTTCACGTCGCGATAGTCATTGCGAAGATCGCTGTTCGTGGTCATCGCGCCCAGGTTCACCCAGCGGCCGAGGTACGAGCGGCCCAGGAAGCCGCCGTGGGCCTTGTTGTCGTAGCCGAGCAGGACGCTCTTCTCGATGTCGCCGCGGATTCTGCATGCCCGACCCACGTAGGAAGCGCATATCCTTCCACCGAGGACGGTCGAGCCGGGTCCCACATACAGCGGACCCTCCAGGCGAGCCGGCCCGCACACGCGCACGCCCTCGCCGAGGACGATAGGCCCCGGGCCCGTGTCCAGCATCACGCCCGGCTCGACGGCGGCACCGGGGCCCAGGGTGAAGAGGCCGTCTCCCAGCAGGTGGACGCCGGGGGGGAGGGAGGACCCCGAGGGTGGGATCGCCATTCCACCCTCGCGCGCCCCCACCGGCCGCCCCCCGGCCCGGCTCGACGGCGTGGACGCGAGAGGGGCGAACATCCCGGCCTCGAGGTCTTCACGGAGCTGCGCGGGCATCCGTGACACCAGCTCCCAGACGTGCTCCAGCACGAATCCTTCCAGCTCGATTCCGGCCTTCGTCCGGGGAGCGGCAGCGGGATCCGCGATGTCAAGCGGTTGGGGAAGCGGGGCACCGGAAGGGAGGCTCCACCCGACGGTCGTGCCGTCGATGCGCAGTTCGGCGGGGACCGGAGGCAGCTGCCGCGGCCGGCTCCGCACCACGGCCCGGCTGGACATCAGGATGCGGTGGAGGCCGCGCCCCACGTCGGAGGCCACGAGTGCCTCGGGCGCTTCGTCTTCCCGGAAACCGGCGAGGCGGGCGCCTGCAAGATGACCGCCGTACTCCACACCCCACGCGCGGGCTGCCCGCTCCCAGAGCCGTAGCGCGCCAAGCACCAGTTCGGCTGCGGGGCGTGTCAGGGCAAACGGCTCCCAGCGCCGGGCGCGGGCGTCGTCGAACAGGTAGAGACGGGCGCTCACGTCCGTTGGGCGCGCGACGAGGAGGGCAGCCGCTGCACGAGGCGCTTGAGTTCGCGGGCGTGCTCGCGGGTCGTGACCATCGTCACGTCCCCCGCGACGACCACGACCATCTCGCGGACGCCGAACAACACCACCCGCCCGCCTTCGCTGTACACGATGTTGTCGTCACTCTCAACGCAGACGACATCGCCGGCCCGGGTGTTCCCGCGGTGGTCGGGCGTCCGCGTCCGGGCGAGCGCCTCCCAGCTGCCCACATCATCCCAGTCAAAGGATACCGGAAGCATGGCGCACGAGCGGCTGCGTTCCAGCACGGCCTCGTCGACGCTGACCGTAGGCGCGTGGCGGAAGAAGCCGTTCACGTCGCCGTCCTCGAGTCGCGGAAGCAGGGCGGCGATGCCGGGAGCGTGCGCGCGCAGCTCCTTCAGGAACACCGATGCCCGCCAGACGAAGATGCCCGTGTTCCACAGGAACCCCTGGCGAATGTACTCGGCGGCCCGCCCGGCGTCGGGTTTCTCGTGAAAGCGCAGCACACGCCGGGGAGGCTCGCCTGCCCCGCCACGGGCGGATCCGTCCAGCGCGTCGCCGGGTTGCAGGTATCCGTAGCCGGTATCGGGACGATCCGGCCGGGCCCCGACGGTCAGCAGGACATCGTCTCGGGCCGCGATCCGCAACGCGCGCGCGACGAGCGATCGGAACGCGGCGGCGGGACGTATGACATGGTCCGAATGCAGGGAAACGATCACCGCGTCCGGATCGCTTCGCCAGGCGCGCCAGGTCGCCCAGGTGAGTGCCGGTGCCGTGCTGCGCGGCCGCGATTCCCAGAGGAAGCAACCGGGAGGTAACTCCGGCAGCGCGGAAGTCAGTGGTGACTCCAGGTGCCGTCCCGCGACGATCCGCAACCGGCCGGCCGGGACCAGCTCCAGCGCGCGCAGGACCGTGTCGGCTACGAGGGGGCGGCTCGATGCCAGCGGCAGGAGCTGCTTGGGGCGAGTGGGCGTGCTGGCGGGCCAGAACCGGGAACCGGCGCCACCCGCGAGGATGACGACCCGGAGGTGGGGGTCGGCGGGGGTCAACGCCGCTCGCTGATGCGGGTCGGAATGCACGCGGAAACTTACCCGCGGCACAGTGTAAAATCAACGGAATTCACCGCGCCGGGGTTGACCCGCCGGAGCCGTCGGGGTAGTCTTTGCGCGCTCCGCGAGCAGGCTGTCGGTTCGCGGGAGCCAGCCCTTCCTCCGTTGCCAAACAGTCGTCATGCGTTCGCTCGGGATCATCCTCCTTCTCCCTTCGCTGATTGCCACCGCTGCGTGCGGAAGAGATCCTTTCGCGCTCGAGTGGATCGCCTCCGCCGATACGGTGCGCCTGTACGCGATCTCCCGCCCCGAGCCCAACGTCGAAACAGGCTTCGACTTCGGTGCCCGGCACGCGGTCCGCATCGAAGCCCCCGCCACCACCTCAGCCTGGGACCTGGCCGTGGACATCGAAGGCGGCAGGGCCGTCTTCCTGACCCCCGGATTCTTCGGCGTCGACTCGGATGCGGCGCTGGTGGAGCTGCCCGACGAGAACTTCGACGACATCGAGGAAGCCCCCGAGGACGATGACGTGTACATCGAGGACCAGGCGGTACCGGTGAACCTCGGGAGCCTTTACGTGGTGCGCACGCGGCGCTTGCGCTCCAACTACGGGCAGCTCTGCAACCACTACGCGAAGATGGTCCCCCTGGACGTGGACCGTGTTGAACGCACCGTGGTCTTCGTGTTCGACACCAACGGGATCTGCAACAGCCGCAAGATGCAGCCGGACATCTTCCCCTGAACCCCATCTGCCCCCAAACCCTTCCTGGGCCATGCTCGACCTGCGGATGATTCGGGCGCGACCGGATCTGGTTCGTGCCGGAATAGCGCGGCGCGGCATCGCCGGCGGGGCCGCCCTGGTCGAACACCTGCTCGCGCTCGACGAGCGGCGCCGGTCCTCGATCGGAGAAGCCGATGAGCTCAGGGCGCACCGCAACACCGTTTCCCGCCGCATCGGGGAACTGAGGCGGAAGGGTGAATCGGCGGACGGGCTGATCGACGAAATGCGCAAGGTGGGCGGCCGCATCGACGCGCTCGGCGAAGTGGTGCAGGATGCGGAGGCGCACATCCGCGATATCCTGCTGGAGATGCCCAACCTGCCGCTGCCGGAAGTACCGGATGGGGGGGAGGAATCCAACGCGCTTGTGCGCAAATGGGGGACGAAGCGGAACTTCGATTTCGAGCCCAGACCACACTGGGAGCTGGGGGAGGGCCTGGGGCTCCTCGACCTCGCGCGCGGGGCAAGGATCTCGGGTTCGGGATTTCCGGTTCTCACGGGCCGGGGCGCCCGCCTGCAGCGGGAGCTGATCGGCTACATGCTCGATCTGCATGTCCGCGAGCACGGCTATACCGAGATGCGCGTGCCCTACATGGTCACCCGCGAGAGCCTCACCGCCACCGGCCATCTCCCGAAGTTCGAGGAGGATGCGTACGTCACGACCCTGGACGACCTCTGGCTGATCCCCACTTCCGAAGTGCCGCTCACCAACATGCACCGGGGCGAGATCCTCTCCGCGGACGAACTGCCTCTTCGCTACACCGCCTATTCACCCTGCTTCCGGCGCGAAGCGGGCGCTGCGGGCGCCGATACCCGCGGCCTGCTGCGCGTGCATCAGTTCGACAAGGTCGAGCTGGTGCGCTACGAGACCCCCGAGCGCAGCCGAGAGGCACTCGAGGAGATGACCGCGGAAGCCGAGGTGGTTCTGCAGCGCTTGGGGCTTCCCTATCGGGTTCTCAGCCTGGCGACGGGCGATCTGGGCTTCTGGTCGTCCATGACCTACGATCTGGAGGTCTGGGCCCCGGGCGTGCGCCGCTGGCTGGAAGTGTCGAGCGTCAGCACTACCACCGACTACCAGGCTCGGCGCGCGAACCTGCGGTATCGGCCCCATCCCGGCCGCAAGCCGGAATTCGTGCACACGTTGAACGGTTCGGCGCTCGCTCTGCCGCGGCTGCTGGTGGCCCTGCTGGAGACCGGCCAGGATGAGGACGGCAGCGTGACCCTGCCGGAGCCGCTGGCCGAGCGACTCGGGGCCGGTCGCCTGCTGCCCTGAGGAGGCGACGGGCGGGTGTCGCCGAAGCGCTGGTACGTCGGGCTCGCGGCGCTCTTCGTGGCACTGGCCGGATGGTATCTGCTCTACACGCAGCAGATCGTGCGCGCACTGCGGGCCGACAGCGAGATCTTCACGCGCATCTATGCCGAGGTCATGGAAGGCCTGACCGACCCCGAGGAAGGCAGTTCCATCCAGGCGCTCAGGGGGCTTCAACTGCTGATCACCGAGTCGGGCGTGCCGTTCGTAATGACCGGACCAGGAGACACCGTGCTGGCCGTCGAGAACCTTCCCTTCGATGTGGATCTCGGCTCGGCGCAGGGGCAGGAGCGGGTGCGCGGCTACATCAACACCCTGGATCAGCGCAGTCCCCCGGTCGGCGATCCCGAAGTCCAGCTCATCCACTACGGCCCACCTCCGATTCTGACGCGCCTGCGCTGGATTCCATGGCTTCAGGCGGGGGGGCTGGCGCTGGTCGTGCTCATGCTGGCGGGACTGGTGCGATACCAGCGCAGAGTGGCTGGAGAGCGGGCCTGGACGGTGATGGCCCGGGAACTCGCACACCAGCTGGGTACACCGATCTCTTCGCTGCACGGCTGGGTCGAACTCCTCAAGCTGCCCGCGCCCGAGCGGCCCGGAGAGCTGTCCGAGCGCGAGATCCTGCACGAGCTCGACGATGATGTCGAGCGCCTCGAACGCGTTACCCGCCGATTCGAACTGATCGGCCGGGAGCCTGCCCTCGGGCGGGTCGACCTGACCCGCGTGCTGGAGGAGCTGGAGGGCTACTTCCGTTCCCGCCTCCCCAGCCTGGCGTCGGAAGTGGAACTGGTGATGGAAGTTCCCCCCGATCTGCCCGCGGTCAGGGGACACCATGTCCTGCTCAGTTGGGCTCTCGAGAACGTGCTCAAGAATTCGCTCGACGCCCTGGCCGGGCGCGGGGGCCGGATTTCGATCACATGCTCCGGGTCGGGTGCGGGATGGGTGGATGTGCGCATCGCGGATACCGGTCCCGGAATCGATCCCGCCGTGCGCGACGACATCTTCGAACCCGGTGTTACCACCAAGGCGAGCGGCTGGGGCGTGGGGCTCACGCTGGCGCGCCGCATCGTGCAGGGCGTGCACCGCGGGAAGCTCGAGCTGGTGTCGGAGTGGGAGCCAGGCGCGACCTTCAACATACGACTTCCGTCCGAGGCCTGATCCGGTGGATCACCTGGAGGGGCTGAACCCCGAGCAGCGGGCCGCCGTGCTCCACTTCGAGGGGCCTCTGCTGGTGCTCGCCGGCGCAGGGACCGGAAAAACCCGGGCGCTTACCTGCCGGATCGCCCATCTGGTGCGCGAGCACGGCGTTCCGCCGCATCGCATCCTCGCCGTCACCTTCACCAACAAGGCGGCGGGTGAGATGCGGGAGCGCGTCGCCAACTACCTGGGAGAAGAGCCGCGGGGGATGTGGCTCGGCACCTTTCACGCCCTGGGCGCTCGTCTTCTGCGAATCCACGCGGGCGAGGTCGGCCGGGTGGCCCCGTTCACAATCTTCGATTCCGAGCAGAGCCTGAACCAGGTCAAGCGGGCCCAGAAGGCCGTCCGCGTCAACCCGGAGCGATGGAATCCGCGATCGGTGCAGGGCGTCATCAGTGCCGCCAAGAACGTGCTTGCCGGCCCGCAGCGGTTTCATGAAGAGAACGCGGACGGTGCCGACCCGCTGGCGGCGGCCGCGGCGCTCGTGTACCCCGAGTATCAGGCTGCCCTGGAGCGCCAGAACGCCTTCGACTTCGACGATCTGCTGATGAAGCCGGTGGAGCTGCTGGAGTCGTATCCCGATATCCTGTACCGGTACTCGGACCGCTTCGCGTTCATGCTGGTGGACGAGTACCAGGACACCAACCATGCCCAGTTCCGGCTGCTCGACCTGCTGGCGCGTGCGCACGGCAACCTCATGGTGGTGGGCGACGACGATCAGAGCATCTATGGATGGCGGGGGGCCGACATCCGCAACATCCTCCAGTTCGAGTCGGTCTTCCCCAGCGCCCGCGTCGTCCGGCTGGAGCGCAACTACCGGTCTACCGGACACGTCCTCCACGCGGCCAATGCCGCGATCTCGCACAACGTTGCCCGCAAGGCGAAGACGCTGCATACGCGCCGCCCGGACGGCGAAATGCTGAGCGTTCTGCACACCGCGACCGAGACCGACGAGGCTCGCTGCATCGCCGATGAGGCCGAGTCGCTGAAGCAGGCCAACGGATGGCCGTTCGGGAGTTTCGCCGTCCTCTACCGCACCAACGCCCAGTCGCGCGCGCTCGAGGAAGAGCTGATGCGGCGCTTCATCCCCTACCAGATCGTCGGAGGGGTGCGCTTCTACGAGAGGCGCGAGATCCGCGACGTGCTGGCCTATCTGCGGCTGATCTCGAACCCCCGGGACGAAGAGGCGTTCAACCGCGTCGTCAACTATCCGAAACGCGGAATCGGCACGGTGTCGCGCAGCCGGTTGACGGCGTGGGCACGAGGACGCGGGGTGTCGCTGCTCGAGGCTGCGGCGGAGGCGCGCGCGGCGGAAGGCATCCGGCCGTCCACCGCCCGCACGCTCGGGCGCTTCGCGCGCATGATCGGTGACTGGCGCTCCCTCGCCCGGGAACGCAATGCGGGCGAGGTCACGGAGGCGGTGGTCACCGGGTTGGACCTGCGGGAGCGGCTGCGCAAAGAGGGGCCGGAGGGCGAGGACAGGGCCGCGAACGTGACGGAGTTGATCGCCGCCGCCTTCCGCTTCGACCCCTCGGAGCATGATCTGGGCGAAGAGGAGGAGATCGCGAAGGCCAGCGAGCTGGATCTGTTCCTTCAGCACACGGCGCTGGTCACGGGCATCGACGCGCACGACAGTGGGGCCGACGCGGTCACCCTCATGACCCTCCACAGCGCGAAGGGGCTCGAGTTCCCGTGCGTCTTTCTCGCCGGAATGGAGGAGGGGCTGTTTCCGCTGTCGCGGGCGCTGGAACTGCCCGAGGAACTGGAGGAGGAACGGAGGCTCTTCTATGTGGGCATCACGCGGGCCGAGGAGAAACTCTATCTCAGCTACGCGGAGCGAAGATGGCGAGCCGGCGAGGGCATGACATCGAGGCCCTCGTCGTTCCTCGGCACGATTCCCGACACGCTGGTGGAATACCGGCGCTCGTCGCGGCTGCAGTTGTCCCGCCACCGGTATCGCGCGAGAGGCGCGTACCGGGAGGGCAGGCATGGTGGCGAGTCCCTGGACCGGAGCCAGGCCTATGCGGACCCGGATCCGGCCCGATACGATGATCTGAACCAGGACGCTCCCCGCTACCGGCAAGGTGAACGCGTGGTTCACGGGACCTTCGGCTTCGGATCGATCCTGGATATCTCGGGGTTCGGTCCGGACCTCAGGGTGACGGTGGATTTCGATGACGTGGGGAGGAAGAAACTGGTAGCGCGCTTCGCGGGTCTCGAGAGGGCGTTCGAGTGAACAGACCGGATGGGACGGAGCCGGGCGTGACCGTAACCATTGAGGAGATTCACCGAATCGCCGCCCTCGCTCGCGTCCGCCTCGACCAGGGGGAGGCGAAGCGCATGGCGCGCGACATGAGCTCGATCCTGGAGCACATGGCGGTGTTGAGCGGGGTCGCGCCGGAGCCTGCTCCCACATCCGGCGTCCCGCAGGACGAGGGCTCCACGCGACCATTCGGGGAAGCCTCGGACCGGAGCGGTCCTCCGGCCGGAGAAGGTGCAACGACGCCGGATCCTCTCGAGCGGCCGCTCGCGCGCATCGCTCCCGACTGGCGGGATGGTCTCTTCATCGTCCCCCGGCTTCCAGGTGTGGCGGGCGCACCCGGCGAACGGAAGAGCTCGCCGTGAAGGCGAATGCGGGCGGCGTGGCGGCGAGGGCCGCGGAGGTCCGGAACGGGAAACTCGCCTGGGGCTCGATGGCGGCGCAGGCGCTGGAGGCGCACGGGACGTGGGAGCGGGGCCCCGCTCCGCTCAACGCCTTCATCGCCGTGGATGCGAACGCGGATCGGCAACGCGGTCCGCGCGACGGCCTGCTCGCGGGCATACCGGTCGCGGTCAAGGACAACCTGGCCACGGCCGGCTTCCCCACCACCTGCGGCTCCCGCATCCTGGAGGAGTTCCGTTCCCCGTACGAAGCCACCGCCGTCCGTCGGCTTCGCGGAGCGGGCGCGGTCATCGTCGGCAAGACCAACATGGACGAGTTCGCCATGGGGTCGTCGACCGAAAACTCCGCCTTCGGTCCCACGCGCAATCCCTGGCATGCGGAACGGGTTCCCGGCGGAAGCTCCGGCGGGTCGGCGGCGGCGGTGGCCGCGGGCATCGTGCCGGTCGCGGTGGGCTCGGACACAGGTGGTTCGGTTCGCCAGCCGGCGTCGTTCTGCGGGGTGGTGGGCATCAAGCCCACCTACGGGCGGGTGAGCCGCTACGGGCTGGTCGCCTTCGCCTCCTCGCTCGACCAGGTGGGCGCCCTCGGCCGCACTGTGCGCGACGCGGCCACCCTGCTCGAAGTCCTGAGCGGCCACGACCCGCGCGACGCCACCTCGGTCAACCGCCCCGTACCGCCTCTGACGGCGGCCTGCGAGCGGGGGGTGCGCGGGCTGGTCGTCGGCGTTCCGCGCGAGTACTTCCCCGCCGGCCTGGACCCGGTGGTGCGCCGGCTGGCGGAGCACGCCCTCGGTGCCCTGGAGGGAGCGGGCGCCGAGTTGCGGGAGGTGTCCCTGCCGCACACCCGATACGCAATTCCCGCCTACTACATCATCGCGCCCGCCGAAGCTTCGTCCAATCTGGCCCGGTACGACGGTGTCCGCTTCGGGCGCCGCTGCCGGGAGGCGGATACTACCGAGCGACTGTACGAACTCTCCCGCTCCGAGGGCTTCGGCACCGAGGTCAAGCGGCGCATCCTGCTCGGTACCTACGCGCTGTCGGCAGGCTACTACGACGCGTACTACGGCCGTGCGCAGGAGGCGCGGGCTGCCGTCGCCCGGGATTTCAAGCGGACATTCGGGGATGGCGTGGACGTGCTCTTCACCCCGACTGCGCCGACCCCCGCCTTCAAGCTGGGAGAGCGCATCCACGATCCCTACCAGATGTACCTGTCCGATGTCTTCACCGTGACCGCCAACCTGGCCGGGGTACCCGCAATGTCCGTTCCCATCGGGCTGGCGGAAGGATTGCCCGTTGGGGGTCAACTCATGGCCGCACACTGGCGGGAGGACACGCTGCTGACCGCGGCCGCGGCGCTCGAAGCCGAACTGGGGACGGTGGGATCTCCCCCGGTTCCGTCCGGCGCAAGTGCTGCATGAAGGATTCGCGGCTGGAAGCCGTGATCGGCCTGGAGGTCCACGTTCAGCTCGACACCGGGCGCAAGCTGTTCTGCGCGGATTCAACCGCATTCGGAGCACCGCCCAACACGGCCGTGTGCCCGGTCTGCCTGGGGCTGCCCGGCGCGCTCCCCGTGCTCGACCCGGGAGCGGTCGATCTCGCGCTCCGGGCGGCGCTCGCGCTGGACTGCACCATCCACCCCGTCTCCGTCTTCGCCCGCAAGAACTACTTCTATCCCGATCTGCCCAAGGGATATCAGATCTCCCAGTTCGAACGCCCCCTGGCCACCCGGGGTGCCGTGGAACTGGATGGCGGCCGGCGGGTGCGGATCCGGCGGGTGCACATGGAAGAGGACGCCGGAAAGTCGCTACACGACCGCTTCGCCTCCGCGACCGCCATCGATCTGAACCGGACCGGCACCCCGCTGATCGAAGTCGTTTCGGAGCCGGACCTGCGCTCTCCCCGGGAGGCGCGCTCCTATCTCCAGCTCCTCAAGCGGCTGATGGAATACCTGGGGATATCCGATTGCAACATGGAAGAAGGCAGCCTGCGCGTGGACGCGAACGTGTCCCTGCGGAAGAAGGGAAGCGAGCGCCTCGAGGCCAGCACCGAGGTCAAGAACCTCAACAGTTTCTCGGCGGTGGAAAAGGCGCTCGGCGTCGAGATCTGGCGCCAGACCCGGCTTCGCGCCGAAGGCCGCGCCGTGACCCGCCAGACCCTGCTCTGGGATGCCGCAGGAGGCGACGTGCGGGTGATGCGGGACAAGGAGGACAGCCAGGACTACCGGTATTTCCCCGATCCCGACCTCCCGCCTCTCGTCCTCTCGGCCGCGCGCGTCGCGTCGCTGCGGGCGGAACTGGGCGAGCTTCCGCGTGCAAAGCGCGAGCGCTTTCGGCGTCAGTACGAGTTGCCCGCATACGACGCGGACGTGCTTACTTCGTCCCGGGGACTCGCGGACTACTACGAAGCCGTTGTCGCGTGCGGTAGGCAGCCCAAGACGGTGTCCAACTGGGTGATGGGGCCGGTGCTCGAGACGGTGAAACGAGGAATCGCCGACCTTTCCTCACCGGGGCTGGCACCCGGGCGACTCGCCGAACTGCTTGTGCTGGTGGACAAGGGGACGCTGTCGGCCACGGCGGCAAAGACGGTCCTCGCCGGCATGGCGCGCACCGGCGACGCGCCCGGGGCGGTCGTCCAGCGGGAAGGGCTCAGGCAGGTACGGGAAGACCAGGTGCTGGACAGGTGGGTGACGGACGCGGTGACGGCGCATCCGGAGGCAGTCGCCCGCTACCGCGCGGGGGAGACGCGCCTTTTCGGGTTTCTCATGGGCCAGGTCATGCGTGCCTCCGGGCGCAAGGCCGACCCGCGCCGCGTGAGCCAGTTGCTGCGGGCCGCGCTGGACGCCGATGCCGATTGAAGTCGGCGGATCGCCGGCCGAGTTGACCCACGGGCTGCCCGCCGCCGCTATCCGGTCTCGCCAGCCGGCTCGCGCCCGTCATCCGGCCCTGTGACGGCGGGGGTGTCAGCCGGCTCATCGCCTGGGGGCCCCGACGCGGCATCCTCTTCGACCGGGAGCACGGAGCGGGCGCCGCCGCGCGTGCGCTCAAGGGCGCGGGCGCCGGCGCCCACCCCGCGAACGGCCGCAGCCGTCTTGAGAAAAGTCTCTTCAGCCTCGGCCTGCACCACTTCCAGCAACGCGTTGAACTCATCGATGCGGGTTTCCATGTGCGTCGATGCCTGCCTCAGCCGGTCGGACAGCGCCCGCACGGACCCTGTGAGGTGCCGCGCCTCGTCGCGCAGCGAGCGGGAGACGGCATCCACGTTGTCCGCGACGCCGGCAGCCCGTTCGAGCACCGGCCGGCTGTGCTCTTCCAGCCGGCGCGCGATGTCGGTGAGCCGGCGCCCGTGCCTGTCCAGCCGCCTCAGGAAGGCCAGCAGCGCCACGGCGCCGAGCGAGGCCAGGACCACGAGGGCCAGGAGGCCCCACTCGCTGACGTTCGCGATCCCCGAGGGCGCGACCATGACGAAAACCGTGTCGGGCGCCGGTTCCTGCCCCGACACCCGGGCGGATGCCGCGGCCGCTATCGTCCAAACCGTTGCAATCATGGTATGATCAGGAGCGGCGTGGAGCCGAGAAGATTGGCGGGGCCTCCCTCGGAGAGCGCCTCACCGAAGGGTGCATCTGACGTATTGACAATAACTTGTAGAATCATCTGTTCTCCAATGGTAGCGCATTCGGGGCTTGCGCTGCAAGAACTTCCATGCACGTCCTGATCCCGCTGGCCGGGGCGTCGGCGACGCGGTATGTTGGCGCGGCAATGCGACCAGCGACCCGACGCGCGACCGCCCCCAAGGTCCCGGCGCTGGCCGCGCTCCCGTAGCTTCCACCTGGTCCACCATTCCACCCCCATGTCATGGCACACTTCCTGGTCGAAGGCGGCCACCCCCTCAGCGGGACCATAAGGCCGGCAGGAAACAAGAACGCGGCGTTGCCGGCACTTGCGGCGACGCTCCTCGCGACAGAGCCGGTCACCCTGGAGAACGTCCCCCGCATCAAGGATGTGGAGGCGTTGGCCGCGATCCTGCGCGCCCTGGGCGCCGAAGTGTCCTGGGAGGGGCCCAACGTGGTCACCGTGGATGCGGGACAGGTCAGCGACGTCCGTCCCCCGCGCGCGCTCGCAGAGCGCATTCGGGCCTCGATTCTGCTCGCCGGGCCGTTGCTGGCGCGCTTCGGACGCGTCCTGCTTCCCCCTCCCGGGGGTGACGTGATCGGCCGCCGCCGGCTGGACACCCACTTCATGGCGCTTGCGGCATTGGGGGGAGAGACGCGGCTGGGAAGGGAGTTCGAGATCCACGCGTCCAGCCTGAAGGGCGCCTCGATGTTCCTGGACGAGCCTTCGGTGACCGGCACGGAGAACGCCGTGATGGCGGCCACGCTGGCCCGCGGCCGAACCCGGATTCGAAACGCGGCGGCCGAACCGCACGTCCAGGACTTGTGCCACCTGCTGAATGCGATGGGTGCGCGCATCCGAGGCATCGGCACGCATGTCCTCGATATCGAGGGCGTCGGAGAGCTGGGCGGAGCCAGATACCGGATCGGCGCCGACCACATCGAAATCGGTTCCTTCATCGGCCTCGCGGCAGTGACGCGAAGCAGACTGGTCATCGAGGATGTCCCGATCGAGCATCTGGATTCGACCTTGCTGGGCTTCCGGCGCCTTGGCGTCGAGTGCGAACCTGTCGACGGGTCGCTGGTCGTGCGGGGCGATCGCGAGCTCGGGATCCGGCCGGACGCCTTCGGCCACGTGCCCAAGATCGACGACGGGCCCTGGCCGGCGTTTCCTGCCGACCTCACGTCGATCGCGCTGGTCACGGCCACGCAGTGCCACGGCACCGTGCTCGTATACGAGAAGATGTTCGAGTCACGCATGTTCTTCACCGACAAGCTTGTTTCCATGGGGGCGCAGATCATCCTGTGCGATCCGCATCGCGCGGTCGTGGTCGGCCCCGCGCAACTGCGGGGCGGACGCCTCGAGAGCCCGGACATTCGCGCGGGCATGGCGATCCTGCTCGCCGCTCTGGCTGCCAGGGGAACCAGCGAGATTCACAACATCGCCCAGATCGAACGCGGCTATCAGCAGATCGACGAACGCCTGCGCGGACTCGGAGCGCACATCGAGCGCGTGGGTTGAACACCGGGTCCTGCACGGGGTGTGGAATCCGGCTGACACACGACACCAGGGGCAGGGAGGTACACCGTGAAGGAAGAGGGAAGCGACGGCGAGCGTCGCAGGAGAAAGGGCATTCGCGAAGGGTTGAGTCAGGGGCTCGGTTTTCTTTCGGCGCTCAAGGACGCCATTGAGGAAACCCTGGCCGAGACCCGCGAGCAGGGCGGGCCGAACGCCGAAGCGGCGCGCGATGCGGTGAAGGGCGCGTTGTCCAGGGCTCAGGCGGCGGCCGAGACCGCCCGTGATCGCCTGGACTTCGTGACCCGTCGCGAGATGGACCAGCTGCGGGAGGCGGTAGAGCGTCTCGCCGCGAGGATCGAGCGCCTGGAGCGGCAAGACCCGACCCCGTGACCGGGGACGCGCCACGCTGGCAGCCGGAGCCGCGCGGCCGGCTCCGAAGCCTTGAACGGGGGTGGACAAACCCTTATTGTTCAGGGTCCGGGCGGATCGTCGGCCGACGATCTTGAGAGTGGGGAGCCAGTGGCCCCCGCTTTTTTTTACCCGGCAAGCCGGGCGGCGCCGCGCGGGCGGGCCACCCGTGACATGATCCCGACTTGCACGGGACGGGCGGACGATCCGCGTGTGTCGGCAGGGTGAACGGAGTCGATGATAGCGAACTCGGGCCAGATAATTGCGGCATTCCGGGACATGGCCGCCACCAAGAACCTGTCCGTGGACGAACTCAACGAGTTGATCGAGGACGGGATCATGGCCGGCCTCGCACGCATCCATGGGCCCAACGTGCGCGCCGAGATCGACGTGGACGACATGAGCGGAGCGATCGACATCGTCGTCCTCAAGCGTGTCGTAGACCAGGTCGAGGACGGCTCCGCGGAGATTTCCCTGGAGGAAGCCCGCTGGGACGACGAGGCCTTCGAAATCGGGGATCTCATGGAAATCCCCATGGACTTCACCGAGTTCGGACGCAACGCGGTGATGGCGACCAAGCAGCGCATCGTCCAGCGTATTCGCGAGAACGAGCGCGACCGGATTCGCGAAGAGTTCGCGGACCGGGTCGGCGAGCTGCTTTCGGGCGACGTGCAGCAGATCGAGCGGGGCAAGGTGGTGGTGATGCTGAACCTCGCCAAGGACGCGGACGCCATCATCCCCTGGAAGGAGCAGAACCCCCGGGAGCGTTTCCGCCAGGGCGATCCGATCCGCGCCGTGTTGAAGAAGATCGAGGAGTCTCCCAAGGGGCCCCGGCTCATTCTGTCGCGCGCGGACCCCGTTTTCGTCGAGTCCCTCTTCAGGCTCGAGGTGCCGGAGATCTACCAGGGCATCGTCGACATCCGGGAAAAGGCCAGGGAAGTCGGCGGCAGAACCAAGATCGCGGTGTCGTCGCGTGACGAATCCATCGATCCCGTGGGCGCGTGCGTAGGGCTGAAAGGATCCCGCGTACAGGCCGTCGTTTCCGAGCTGGGCGGAGAGCGGATCGATATCGTGCCTTGGCATCCCGATCCCGAAGTCTTCGCCCGCAGGGCGCTTGCGCCCGCGCGGGTTGCGAAGGTCATCAGCAACTACGACAACCAGGTAATCACCGCGATCGTGGACGAGGATCAGTTGTCCCTGGCGATCGGCCGGAATGGACAGAACGTTCGTCTGGCGTCGCAGTTGATCGGGTGGCAGATCGACCTCTACGGGTCTCGCGAGTGGCTTGAGCGGGGAGCGGACACGGCCATCTTCCCGGACGCCGAGGAAAACTACGAAACGTCCGATTTTCCGCTCTCGGAACTGGAGTTGCCGGCCGACGCGCTGCAGGCGCTCGGAGGGGCGGGATACACCACCTTCCTCCAGATCATTAACCTGGAGAGGGGCGAGTTTCTGGCGATACCGGGACTCTCTACTGACGCCGTAGACCAGATCGTCGGGCTGATCGACGAATTGACCGTGATCGAGGGCGAGGAAGACGCGCAACCCGAAGCTCTTGCGGACGGAGAGCACACAGACGGATGAGATAGCCGGGGCACGGCGCAGACGGAGTTCGTCGGCCGGGCCGGGGAAGCCAACCAGGGAGGAAGTCCAGGGGCATGCGGGTGTTTGAGCTTGCGAGAGATTTGCGGGTCTCGTCGCGGATGCTGTTGACGCTGTTGCGCAAGATGGGCGTAGCGCTGCACGGAGACAGGGATTTTGTGCCCGGCGACGACGTCTCGCGTCTCCTGGCGCGAATCGAGCGCGAGCGGCGACAAAGCGGCTTCGGAACCCGTGAAGCCGTGCAGGCCGCGCTGGAAGATGTTCGGTCAACCCATGTCCGGCGGAGGCGCAGTCGCAGGCGAATCCGGCGCGTGACGCCGAGCGAAGCCGAAGTTGTAGCCGTTGCGTCCCCGGTCGGGACGGCGGAGAACTCGGATCCGGTGACCGAGCAGGCCGATTCCGTACAGGTGGCCGCCGGACCGCCCTCCGCGGGCGATGCGGCGGAACCCGCCGAGGACGCCGGTTCCGCGGGACACCACGCGCCCAATGGCGAGACGTCCTCTCCCGAGACCGCAGCATCGGGTCCGGACATGCCCGGCGCAGGAAGCGAGTCGCCGCCGGCCGGGGCAGACCAGCTCGATGGCGGCGCGGCCGGGGCCACCGCCGGGCAGGATGCCGTGGCCGCGGACGCGGCCGCCGCGGCGCAGGTTGCCGACGCCGGCGATGGGCCGGGTACGGCACGGCGCGCGGAAGACGGGTCCGCATCCGCATCGCACCCGGCCGACCATCGCGACGCGGTCCCCGACCCACGGTCCGGGAGCCAAGCTGCCGCCCCGACCGCCTCTGGCGCATCGCCGGAGCCGCCGACCCCGCCCTCAGCCTCCGCGCAGCCACCGGCCGGGGCTTCCTCCGACCCTGGCCATGCGGCCCCGGCCCACGACGCGAACGTCACTTCGGCCGAGACCTTCCCGGCTGCGGCCCGACCCAAGCTGCGGTCGGCGCGCAGTCAGGGGCCCGAAGGTCCCGTGCGGGTCGTGCGCCAGTCACCCCGACTGGCTCCCGCAGCCAGCGCCGGGCCCGGAGGCCAGGTGCGCATCCAGGCCGAAGGGTACGGGCCCGACGGCAGACGCAAGCGGGGACGGAAGAAGGGCAGAAGGCGCCAGCGGGTGGACCAGGGCGCCGTGCAGGAGAACATCCAGCGCGTGATGGCCGAACTGAAGGGCGGGGGCCGGCGTCGGCGCAAGAGCCGTGATACGCGTCCCAGGGTGGAGGAAAAGGAGGCTCGCAAGGAGGAAGCCCGCAAGCAGGAGGAGCGCGAAGCCACCACCGTGCGCGTGAACGAGTTTCTGACCGTGGCCGAACTCGGGGAACTCATCGACATATCTTCAACCGAACTCATCGGCTCGGCCTTCAAGAGCCTGGGCCTCATGGTCACGATCAACCAGCGGCTGGATTTCGACCAGATCGAAATGCTGCTGGAGGAGTTCAACTTTACCGCCGTCCGCGAGCAGGAGTACGGCGCCGCGGAAGACGGTGAAGTGGAGGAGGAGGACGATCCCGAGCTGGCTATGCCACGCCCACCCGTGGTCACGGTCATGGGTCACGTGGACCACGGAAAGACGAAGCTGCTCGACTCGATCCGGGACACCAACGTCGTCGCGGGCGAGTCCGGTGGCATCACCCAGCATATCGGGGCCTACCACGTCCAGGTGGACGGCGACCGCTCGCTCACGTTCCTGGATACGCCGGGCCACGCCGCGTTCACCGCCATGCGCGCGCGGGGCGCCGACGTCACCGACATCGTGATCCTGGTGGTGGCGGCGGACGACTCCGTCATGCCGCAGACCATCGAGGCGATCTCCCACGCGCGCAACGCCGGCGTCCCCATCGTGGTGGCCATCAACAAGATGGATCTGCCGGCGGCAGACGCCGAACGCGTCAAGCAGCAGCTTCTCAGTCACGACGTCACCGTAGAGGATTTCGGGGGCGACGTGCTGGTGGCGCCGATCTCCGCCCGCACCGGAGCGGGCATGGACGAGCTTCTGGAGAAGGTGCTGCTGCAGGCGGAGTTGCTCGAACTGAAGGCCAACCCGAACCGCCCGGCAACGGGCGCCGTGATCGAGGCCAGACTGGATGTCGGGAAGGGCCCCGTCGTTTCCGTGCTGGTTCAGCGGGGTACCCTTCGAGTGGGCGACGACTTCATTTGCGGCAAGTTCGACGGCCGCGTGCGCGCGCTGCTGGACGAGCGCGGGGCGGTCGTGGAAGAGGCGGGCCCCGGCACTCCGGTGCAGCTTCTGGGCGTCAGGGGCGTGCCCCAGGCGGGCGACACGCTGCAGGTCATGGAGGCCATGCGGGCATCCGAGATCGCCAGCACCCGCCAGCGCCTGGAGCGCGAGAAGCTCCTGCGCATCAAGGATCGCGGGATCAGGCTTGGGGACTTCTCCCAGATCCTGTCCGCGGGTGAAGTCAGCACTCTGCCGCTCATCATCAAGGGCGACGTCGACGGCTCCGTACAGGCGGTGTCGGATACGCTCCAGCGACTCAGCACCGCGGAAGTGCGGGTGGAGATCGTCCACCGGGCGGTGGGAGCCATCAACGAGGAGGATGTCCTGCTCGCGCGCACCGCCGGGGGTGTCATCATCGGCTTCAGGGTGCGTCCGAACATCAACGCCCGGCAGCTGGCCGAGCGTGAGGGCGTGGACATCCAGGTCTACGACGTCATCTACGACGCGGAAAACGACGTGCGCGCCGCTCTGGAAGGCATGCTCGCCCCGGAGCGCCTCGAGAAGGTCGTGGCAAGCGCGGAGGTGCGCGAGACCTTCAGGGTGACGAGGGTCGGCACCATCGCGGGCTGCTACGTCAGCGAGGGGGCTGTGGAACACCCGTCGACGGTGCGTCTGATCCGCGACGGCGTCGTGGTGTACACGGGAGAGATCAGTTCGCTCAAGCGGTTCAAGGACGATGTGAAGCTGGTCCGCAACGGGCTCGAGTGCGGGATTGGAATCGCCAACTACAACGATGTGAAAGTGGGTGATGTCATCGAGTGCTTCGTGGTCGAGGAAGTCGCGCGCACCCTGGCCGGAAGTGCTCACGCGCGATGAGGCCGCGGGCGGTCCGGCGGTTCGCCGGCCGTGGTGATCGGGGCGATCTCCTGGGACCTTTTGCTTCCGGGATGCGTGTCCCTCAAGGACAAGCGCAACGTCGTGCGTTCCCTGAAGGACCGCATGCGCCATCGCTTCAACGTCGGCGTTTCGGAGACCCATATGCGCGAGTTGCACGCGCGAGCGGGTCTTACGGCGGTCTTCGTGACCACGGAAGGGCGTCACGCCGAGTCGATTCGCGGCCGTCTCGCCGGCTTCGTGGAGGCCGATGGCCGCGTCGTCGTACTCTCGGTCCGCGACCCCCTGGCCTGAAGCGCGCGCGGAAGCGCATGGAGGTCGACGTGGGCGCATGGTTCAACGGCCGCGGCCGCTGAGCGCAGATGGCTCGCAGGCTCGCCCGGGTGAACAGCCAGCTGCAGCGGGAGATCACGCGCATCCTCCGCAGCGAGGTGCGCGATCCCCGGGTGGGCATGCCGATGGTTACGGAAGTCCGCGTGACCTCCGACCTCTCTTTCGCGCGGGTGTTCGTAAGGCTGGCGGGCGACGGCCGGGAACGCGATCGGGCCATGAAGGGGCTCGCCGCCTCGGCCGCGTTCATCAGGGGATCGCTGGGCGCGGAGCTCCACATCCGGCGCGTACCCGAACTGCGCTTCGTCGAAGACACGTCGCTGGAACACGCCGCACGTATCGAACAGATCCTCAAGGATGTTCTCCCCGGCGACGGCGCAGCCGGGGAAGGGGAGGAGACGTGAGCCGCGCCCGTGACGGCGTGTTGCTGGTCGACAAGCCCATCGGCCCCACCTCCCACGACATCGTCCGGGAAGCGCGCGCGCGCCTGGGCCTCAGGCGCGTCGGCCATGCAGGAACCCTGGACCCCTTCGCCTCGGGGCTGCTCCTGCTCTGCCTCGGTCCTTCCACCCGCATTTCGCAGTACCTGTCGGCGATGGACAAGACCTATCTGGCGACCGCCCGCCTTGGCGTGTCGACCAGCACGCACGACATGGACGGGGACGTGGTGGGCGGAAGCCCTCGATGGCGTGAATTGGACGAGCGCACCGTCCGGCACGCCCTCGAGGCGTTCCAGGGCCCCATCCTCCAGGTTCCGCCGCGCTATTCCGCCAAGAAGGTGCGCGGGACCGCCGCCCACCGCCGCTCTCGCCAGGGCGAGACGGTCAAGCTCGAGCCGGTGCCGGTCGAGGTGTACGGGGTGGGGGAGATCCGCTGCGCCCTTCCGTTGGTCACGTTTGCGGTTCGGTGTTCTTCCGGGACCTACGTTCGGGCGCTGGCGCGCGATCTCGGCGAGGCGCTGGGGACGGGAGCCCACCTGACTGCGCTCCGGCGCACGGCGGTGGGCTCGCTGAGCGTTCGCGACGCGGCGGCTGCCGACGGGCTACGCGACGAGCTTCCCCCGGTCGCACACCTGTCAGCCGCGAGGGCGCTGGCGCACCTTCCGGCCGTGCGCGTGGGCGAGGAGGACGCCGCGCGCCTGGCGTGCGGACAGGCCATCGAACCGACCCTTGAGCCCGTTCCCGAGGCCGATCCGGTGGTTGCGCTCGCGCAGGGAACCCTGGTCGCGATCGGGGTCGGCCGGGGGGGCGTGCTGCAACCGCGCAAGGTGTTCCTGTGACGGCGTCCGACCGCATGGAGGGTCGCGCCGCGCGATCCGCCCGACCCGCACTGGTCCCGCGCTGCGAACGGGGGAGCGTGGTTACGGTGGGGACCTTCGACGGCGTCCATCTGGGCCACCGGGAGGTATTGCGCGAAATGGGCCGGAGAGCCCGACAAACGGGCAGGCCCAGCGTCCTGGTGACCTTCCGCCCCCATCCGCTCCAGGTCCTGAGGCCGAAGGACGCGCCCGGACTTCTGACCAGTTCGATCGAGAAGAAGGAGATCCTCGCGCAGAGCGACCTCGACTACGCCGTCTTCCTGCCGTTCACCCGGGCGCTGGCCCGCTACACTCCCCGGCGCTTCGTGGAGGAGATCCTCGTTGCCCGCATGAGGGTGAGGGAACTCGTGATCGGCTACGACCACGGATTCGGCAGGGGGCGGTCGGGAGATGCGGAAACCCTGGATGCGATGGGAACGGAGCTGGGCTTCGACGTCCAGGTCGTACCGCCCGTCGTCGCCGGGGGAGGTCCCGTGTCGTCGAGCAGGATTCGCAGGGCGTTGCTGGAAGGCGACGTGCGTGCCGCGCACACCGGGCTCGGGCGCCCGTATTCGCTGCGCGGGGTGGTCGTCCGGGGTGACGGGCGCGGGCGGCGCCTGGGTTTCCCCACCGCCAACCTCGAGATTCGGGACCCCGGCAAGCTGATTCCCGGCGAAGGCATCTACGCGGTGCGCGCCGGGTTGCCCGCAGGGAGGTGGGACGGAGCCCTGCACATCGGCCCGCGCCCTACCTTCCCCGGTTCCCGTGCGTCGATAGAAGTGCATCTTCTCGACTACAGTGCCGACCTGCGCGGTGCCGACCTCTACGGAACCGAAATCCGGCTGGATCTGATCGAGCGGCTCCGCGAGGTGCGATCCTTTGCCAGCGTGGCGGAGCTGGTCGGCCGGATGAACGAGGATGTCCGGCTTGCCCGCCGCATCCTGGCCGAATACCGCGAACGCGATTCCTCTCCACAGACCAGATCCCGGATGACACCATGACCGAACTGACCCGTCAGACCTGTGAACCGTGCAGGGCAGGAGCTCCTCCCGCCAGCGAAGCCGAAGTCTCGGCGTGGCGTCCACAGATTCCCGACTGGGAGATCGTAGAGCGCGACGGCATTCCCCGTCTCGAGCGCGTCTTCTCCTTCCCGGACTTCGTCCAGGCGCTGTCGTTCACCAACCGCGTGGGCGCGCTCGCCGAGGAGCAGGGACATCACCCGGCGCTCCTGACGGAATGGGGGCGGGTCACCGTTTCCTGGTGGACCCACAAGATTCGCAACCTCCATGTCAACGACTTCGTCATGGCCGCCAGGACCGACGCGGCGTTCGGCGGAGGCTGAGCCGTGTCGCCCGGTTGGGGCGCGCGCCTTGTAGCCCCCATCCCTTATGGCTAGCTTTGGTCGCCGTTTTACAAGTCAGTGGGTTCGCGCCCCGGCTTCCCTTGCAGCGTAAGACTCTTGAGGAGGCGGTCCCGCGATGGGATTCGTTAAGGAAGAAGTCATCCGCAAGTATCAGGTTCATGATGGTGACCGGGGCAGTGCACCCGTTCAGATCGCGATCCTGACCCACCGAATCAATCATCTCCAAGGTCACTTCCGCGCGCACAAGAAGGACCATCACAGCCGCCAGGGCCTGCTCAAGATGGTGGGCCGGCGAAGGCGGCTCCTCGAGTACATGAAGCGGACCGACTACGAGAAGTACCGCGAACTCATCGCGGACCTCGGTCTCCGCCACTAGGTCAGAGAATGCTGAAAAGAATCGAGCGACAGTTTGCAGGACGCACCCTGGTCCTGGAGACCGGGCGCATGGCGAAGCAGGCCCACGGGGCCTGCCTCGTTCGTTTTGGCGATACGATGGTGCTGTGCACGGCCACGGCACAGATGAAGCCAACCCATCTTCCCTTTTTCCCCCTCACCGTCGAGTACCGCGAGAAGACCTACGCCGGCGGCAAGATTCCCGGGGGCTTCTTCAAGCGGGAGGGCCGCCCGGGCGAGAAGGAGATCCTGGCGGCGCGCTCGATCGATCGCCCCATCCGTCCGCTGTTCCCGAAAGGGTACATGAACGAGACCCAGATCATCTGCTACATCCTGAGCGCGGATCAGGAGAACGATGCGGACGTCCTCGGCCTGATGGGCGCCTCGGTGGCGCTCAACATGTCGAAGATTCCCTTCCATGTCCCGGTGGCGTCGGTGCGCATGGGCCGGATTCAGGGCTCCTGGATCGTGAATCCCACCTTCCAGCAGCTCGAGTATTCGGATGTCGACCTGGTGGTGGCGGGATCGGCCGAGGCGATCACCATGGTCGAAGGCGCCGCGGTGGAGGTGCCCGAAGAGGATCTCCTCGAAGGGCTGGGCGTCGCCCGCGAAGCGATCCGCGAGCTGGTGGCCATGCAGCGTGATCTCGTCGCCGGGGCTTACGAGGACGAGATGGAGTGGACCAGCGTGGAGCCGGCTCCGGAGCTGGTCGGCCAGGTCGAAGCGCTCGCCCGGGACGGGGTGGCGGCCGCGTTCGAGGTGGAGGAAAAGCAGGCCCGGGCCGCGGCCTTGGCCGAGCTCGGAGATGAGGTGGCCGGCCAACTGGAGACCGAAGGGACGGAGATTGAAGAAGTCCGCGCCGCAGTGAAGGGAGTCCTGCGCAAGCTAGAGAAGCAGCACGTGCGTGCGGGCATCCTCGACCAGGGCAGGCGCGCCGACGGTCGTGGCGTCGACGACATCCGGCAGCTCGGCTGCGAGGTGGGCGTCCTGCCACGGCCGCACGGATCGGCCCTCTTCACGCGCGGACAGACGCAGGCCCTGGGCGTGGTCACCCTCGGCACCTCGCGCGACGAACAGCGCATCGATTCGATCGATACCCTCGAGGAAACCACGAAGTCGTTCATGCTTCACTACAACTTCCCGCCTTTCTCGGTGGGCGAAGCGAGGCCCATCCGCGGGACGTCGCGGCGCGAAGTGGGACACGGCAATCTGGCCGAGCGCGCCATTCAGCCCCTGCTTCCCGACTACGACGACTTCCCGTACACGATCCGCGTGGTGTCCGACGTTCTCGAATCGAACGGCTCCTCGTCCATGGCCTCCGTTTGCGCTGCTTCGCTGTCGCTGATGGATGCGGGCGTGCCGCTCAAGGCGTCGTGCGCCGGGGTGGCGATGGGGCTGGTGAAGGAGGGCGACCGCTTCGCGGTGCTTACCGACATTCTGGGGCTCGAAGACGCCCTCGGGGACATGGACTTCAAGGTGGCCGGGACGCGCAAGGGCGTCACCGCGATTCAGATGGACATCAAGATCGAGGGGCTCGATCTGGCGATCATGCAGGAAGCGCTGGGCAGGGCGCGCACGGCGCGACGCCGCATTCTGGATGCCATGGACCACGCCATCCCGGCGGCCCGCACCGACCTGTCCCAGTACGCCCCCCGCATCATCTCGATCTCGATCAACCCTGAGAAGATTGGTGAGATCATTGGCCCCAAGGGTAAGACCATCAGGGCGATACAAGATGAAACCGGAGCCAAGATCGACATCGAGGACTCCGGCGTCGTGAAGATCGCCGCCGTCTCGGGCGAGGCCGGCGTACGCGCCCGCGAAATGATCGAAGCCATCGCTCAGGAGCCCGAGGTCGGACGCATCTACGAAGGTCCCGTCAAGAACACCACCACTTTCGGGGCATTCATCGAGATCTTCCCGGGCACCGAAGGGCTCTGCCACATTTCCGAACTCGCTGAAGGGCGGGTGGGCAAGACCGAAGACGTCCTCAAGGTCGGCGAAATCACGCGGGTCAAGCTGCTCGCGATCGACGAAAAGGGCCGGCTGCGCCTCTCCAGGCGCGCGGCTCTTGCCGACAACACCCGGGGCGGAACGGCGTCCCGGGCCCGCCGGTGACACCTGGCCGATACCGCCGATCCCAGCGGCCCACCGGCCCGGCCGCGCTGGTTCCTGCCGCTCCCGCCACAACCCGAAACCGGGACCGCATGGCGGTCACCACGCTCGACTCCGGCATCCAGGTCCTCAGCGAATCGATTCCGGGGGTCCGCTCCGCGGCGGTCGGCGTCTGGGTCCCACAGGGTTCGGCGCACGATGGCGAAGATGTGCTGGGGGCGAGTCATCTGCTCGAGCACATGGTCTTCAGGGGAACGCAACACCGTTCACGCGAGCAGATCGCGCTCGCCCTCGAGAGCCTGGGTGGTTCCCTCGACGCCTTCACCAGCCGGGAACACACGAGCTTCCAGGCCCGTGTGCTGGATGAGCACCTGCCCCAGGCGCTCGATGTGCTCGCCGACCTGGTGCTTTTCCCCACGCTCTTCGACGAAGATCTGGAGCTTGAGCGGCGCGTCGTGCTCGAAGAGATCTCCGCGGTCGAGGATGCTCCGGAGGACTTCGCCTTCGAACTGCACGGCCAACACCTGTGGGACCGGCATCCCTACGGGACATCCATTCTGGGCACCCGCGACACCGTCTCGGCGGTCGAGGGAGATTCCCTGCGCGATCTGCACCGGAGCCGCTATGGCGCGGGAGGCATGGTCGTCGCCGCCACCGGCAACGTGGCGCACGATCGGGTGGTGGAACTGGCCGCACACTACTTCCGCAGCGCAGCCGACGGCGTTCCCGAGACCCCGATCCCCGACCCGGGGTCGGTGGAGGGGAGGGAGGTTCATGTCCGGCGGGAGACGGCCCAGACCCACATTGTGACCGGAACCGTAACCCCTCCCAGGGCCGACCGCAGACGATACCCCCTGGTGCTGCTCGCCGCGGCGATGGGGGGCGGCATGAGTTCGCGGCTGTTCCGGCGCATTCGCGAAGAACTGGGCCTGGCCTACTCGGTGTATACCTTCCAGTCCTTCTATTCCCGAGCGGGGATATCCGGCATCTACGCGGGCACCCGTCACGACGGGGCCGGCCAGGTCATCGACGCCATCAGGGAAGAGCTGGCCACCCTGGCGCGCGAAGGCCTTCCGCGCGAACACCTCGTCCAGGTCAAGAGTCAGGTCAAGGGGCAGATCATGCTCTCCCTGGAGAGCCCCGGCGCCCGGTTGTATCGGCTGGCGGGCTTCGCCCTTCACCAGGAGCCTTTCACCACGCTGGACGAACTTCTGTCACGCATCGATCGCGTGACGGAAGCGGAGGTCGCCGAATCCGCGGCCGAGTTCTTTCATCCCGACCGCCAGTGCCTGCTGCGTCTGGGACCCTGAAGCCCCGGCGGACGCCATGCTGATCGGAGTTCCCGCCGAGCGCAAGACACACGAATACCGGGTCGCGCTGGTTCCGGCGGGCGTCGAAGCCCTGACCCAGGCCGGCCATCAGGTGCTCATCGAGAAGGACGCCGGGCTGGCCAGCGGATTTACCGACGATTTCTACCAGCGCGCGGGCGCGGAAGTGGTCGACAGCGCGGCTGAGCTGTGGGCGCGCGCGGGGATGATACTGAAGGTGAAGGAGCCTCTCGCCGCAGAGTGGCCCGACATGCGTGCGGGGCAGATCGTCTTCACCTATTTCCACTTCGCCGCATCCGAAGCCCTCACCCGGGCGGTCATGGAGTCCGGCACCGTGGCCATCGCATACGAGACGGTGGCCACCGACAAGGGCGCGCTGCCCCTCCTTACGCCGATGAGCGAGGTGGCCGGAAGAATGGCCGTGCAGGAGGGTGTCCGATACCTGACCCGCTCCTCCGGCGGCAGCGGAATCCTCATCGGGGGCGTTCCCGGGGTCATGCCCGGCAAGGTGCTGATTCTGGGGGGCGGCGTCGTGGGCACCCAGGCGGCGAAGGTGGCGGCAGGGCTTGGAGCGCGCGTCTCCATTCTGGACACGTCGCTTCCCCGGCTCCGTCATCTGGCGGATGTGATGCCCGCGGGCGTCCATGCCCTCTACTCCACGCGCTACGCGGTGCGCAAGCAGTTGCGCGATTCGGACCTGATCATCGGGGCGGTGCTCCTGCCGGGTGCGCGGACGCCGTTCCTGGTGTTCGAGGAGGATCTCGCGACCATGCGCCCAGGGTCGGTGATCGTGGACGTGTCCGTCGATCAGGGCGGGTGCGTAGAGACCATTCGGCCGACCACGCACGAAGCTCCCACCTACGTGGTCGACGGCGTGATCCACTACGGCGTCACCAACATCCCGGGCAGCGTACCTCGGACGAGCACGCTGGCCCTGACCAACGCCACGCTGCCCTATGTCCTCGAGCTCGCGGGCGGGGGCTGGCGGGATGCCTGTCGCCGCAATCCTGCCCTTGCCCGTGGTCTCAACGTGGTTCGGGGCGAGGTGGTTCACGGAGCGGTGGCGGATGCGTTCGGCCTGCGGTCCACGCCGCTCAGCAGTTGTCTCTGAACCGTGTCGACCGGTGGCACCCTTCGTACTCCCCTTGAGGCCGACTCCCAATCTTGCTCCGGACCACGCCACTACTTAAGATGCGGGCACTTCCCGGGGACTGCCCGGAGCCTGCTTGCTCCTTGGGCGCGAATCTCAACAAGCCATTGTAAATAACAGATTTAGAGTGCTTTCTTCGAGTTGGTTCAAGCCGCGCCGCAGCCTCGTTCCCGTCCACGACATCGCAGTGGACCTGGGAACCGCGAATACGCTCGTGTACGTCCGGGGCGAGGGGGTTGTGGTGAACGAGCCCTGCGTGGTCGCCGTGGAAAAGACCTCGCGCAAGATCCTCGGGATAGGCCTGGACGCCAAGCGCATGCTCGGACGCACGCCGGAGGACATCGAGGCGATTCGTCCTCTGAAGGACGGCGTGATCGCGGATGTCGACATCACCGAGATGATGTTGCGCCACTTCCTCAAGCGGGTCACGTCCCGGCGCATGTTCCGGATGAAGCCCCGTGTGGTCGTGGGCGTTCCTTCGGGCATTACCGAGCTCGAGCGGCGCGCGGTGCGCTCGTCGGCACTGATGGCGGGCGCGAAGTCCGTGTACATGGTGGTGGAGCCGGTCGCGGCCGCGGTGGGCATGGGCCTGCCCATCGAGTCGCCGACCGGGAACATGGTGATCGACATCGGAGGCGGCACCACCGAGATCGCCGTGATCTGCCTGTCGGGCGTCGTCGCCAACTCCTCGATCCGCGTGGGCGGCGACAAGATCGATCATGCGATCGAAGACTCCATGCGCAGGCACTACAAGCTGCTCATCGGAGAATCCACCGCCGAAATGATCAAGATCCAGATCGGCTCCGCCTTCGACACCGGCGAGGAACAGGAGATGGACGTCAAGGGTCGCGATCTCGTCAGCGGAATGCCCAAGATGATCCGTATCGGCTCTTCGGAGGTTCGGGAGTGGATTCAGGAGCCCATCAGGTCCATCGTGGACGCCGTGCGCCGCGCGCTCGAGTCGACGCCCCCGGAGCTCTCCGCGGACATCGTGGACAGGGGCCTCCTGATGACCGGTGGTGGCGCGATGATTCAGGGCCTTGACCAGCTGATCACATTCGAGACCAACCTGACCGTGCATGTTGACGAAGATCCTCTGACCTGCGTTGTGCGCGGGGCGGGCCGGATTCTGGAGGATCTGCACACGTTTCGTAAGATCCTGACGGCTTGACCGCTGATCGTCGACCAGCTCGCGGAGCGGTCGAGGCGGCAGGGCAGGCCTTGAGCCCGACGGGTGGGGTTGATGCGCGAATACGGCGGCGCCGGCGGTAACGGACTGCGGACGCAGTTCCTTCTGGCGGCCGCCTGCCTGCTGGCCGGCCTGTTCTTCTACCTGATTCCCACGGGGCCCCAGCAGAATATCGCGTCCGGCATTCGCCTGACCCTGCTGCGCCCGTTCGTGGACATACGCAGCGCACTGTCCGCGGCCCGGTCGATGAGCCGCGAAGCGGACATGCTCCGCGCGCAGGTGGACTCCCTGCGCGCCTGGGTTGCCAACAATGCGCCGGCGATAGAGGAGAACCGACGCCTTCGAGTCCTGATCGGACTGGCGCCGCTGGTGGAGCGGTCGTATCGCGCGGTGAGCGTGCATCGCCCGGGGAACCTGGGTTCTCAGAGCACGGTCGTGCTCGACCTCGGCCATGAGCAGGGCGTCCATGGGTTGTCCCCGATCATTACGGCCGATGGGCTCGCCGGCAGGGTTCTCGAAGCCCACCCCTCGCTTTCGATCGGCATGGACTGGTCGCACCCGGACTTCCGGGCCTCCGTCATGTCGGAGGACGGTGAGCTCTATGGCATTGTCGGCCCGGAACCGGCCACGTTCGGGGAAGCCGAGCGGCTCATTCTGACCGGCATCCCGTACTTCAACGTCCTGGAGGACGGCACGCTGATGGTTACCAGCGGCCGTGGCGGTGTCTATCCGCGCGGCGTGCCCGTGGGCCGGATCGGCGGATTGGCCGACGTCGAGGAAGGATGGCACCGGAGCTACTGGGTGTACCCGACGGTGCATCCGGCCTCCGTCACGCACGCGCTGGTCGGCATTGCCGACACGGCCGGACCGGGGGAGGAAGCGGACCTGTCACGCCTGTTCCCGCGAGCAACGTCGCCGATCCCGGACTCCGCTCGACAAGCCGGGCCCGGTGGCGCGCCCGGTGCCGATGGCCGTGGTTGACCGTCCGCTCCCCGGCTCCCCGCGGCTGGGAATCGGGCCGGGCGTGGTCGTTGCAGTCACCCTGATTCTGGTCTTCTTCCACTTCGTTCTGAGGCTCGGCCTGGGGATGGGTGCCGCAGCTCCCGATCTCCTGACCGTCGCGCTCCTGTTCCACGTTCGCAGGGTCCGTTTCGGGACCGCGGCATGCGTCGGCTTCGCCCTGGGCATGCTGGAAGACGCGTTCGCGCTGGTAGCTTTTGGCGCGAACACCGTGGCGATGACCGTGGTGGGCATTCTGGGCGTGCAGACCAGGGCATTCTTCGTACCCACCACCTCGCTTTCCTTTCACATCATCTATTTCGTCACCGGCAAGTGGCTGCGTGACTTCATCCACTGGATCCTGCAGCAGGCCGCCGGCGTCACGAGCGGGTTCATCGAACCGATGATTCTCACTGCGGCTCCGGCCGCGCTCTATGCCGCCCTGGTGGGCGTGCTCGTCGTGAAGCTCATCGGTCCCTTCAGCGAGGGCGAGTCATGAATCAGTTCCAGGTTCCCGGTCCGGAGGCGTCGCAGCGCGCCCGCATCGCCGTCGTCGGCCTCATAGCGCTCTTCGCGGTCCTCACCGTCGCCTTCTTCCGCCTCCAGGTGCTCGAGGCCAACACATACGAGCTTCGCTCGGAGTCGAACCGGCTGCGGCCGTTTCCCATTGAAGCTCCCCGTGGCGCCGTCTTCGATCGTAGCGGGCGGGTCGTCGCGAGCAGCGTCCCGGGCTATTCGCTGCACGTGTTCCCTTCCTCTGCTTCCGGGGTCATGGAGACCACGCTCGAGCGCCTGCAATCGTATGTCGATCTGGACGATGCGAGGATCGAACTGCTGCTCGAACGCGCCCGCCGCGAACCCTATCAGCCGCTCCTGGTGGACGGCGACGCCGATTTCGATCTCGTCTCCACGCTCGAGGAGCACCGCGCGGAACTGCCGAACGTGGTGGTGCGGATGGATCCGAAGCGCCAGTACCAGGCTGCGCGCGCGGTCTCCCACCTCATGGGGTATGTAGGCGAAGTGACGGCGGAGGAATTGGAGCAGGAACTGTATTCGGAGTACTCGAGCGGGATGACGGTGGGCAAGGAGGGTGTAGAGCGGCAGTATGAAGCCCGCCTTCAGGGGAAGCGGGGCCTGCGCTATTCGGAGGTGGACGCGCTGGGCCGGGTCGTGAGCTCTCCGTTCGGGCAGGTCGTGCAGGCGCCCGAGCCCGGGGTGGACATGCAACTGAATCTCGACCTTGATCTGATGGAGTGGATCCATCACATCTTCCCCGACTCCATGCGCGGCGCGGTAGTGGCGCTGAATGTCGAAGACGGTGGCGTGCTCGCGCTGTATTCGGCCCCGACCTTCGATCCCAACAGCTTCGTGGGTGGGATCGAGCCCGACGAGTGGGCGTCCCTCAACAGCGACCCGGACCAGCCGCTCTTCAATCGCGCAGTCGTGGGACGCTACGCCCCCGGATCCACGTGGAAGCTCGCGGTCGCGGCCATCGGTCTGCAGCTCGGCCTGGTGGAGGCGCACGAACACATGTCGCGGGGGTGCACGGGAGCGATGTTCGTAGGCAACCGCCTGTTCCGCTGCTGGAACGAAGCCGGTCACGGGTCTCTCGATCTCGTGGAGGCGATCCAGCACTCGTGCAACGTGTACTTCTACCAGTTGGGCCTCAGGATCGGGCTCGAGCGTCTTCTGGCCAACGCGAACCAAATGGGCTTCGCGCGGCAGTGCGGCATCGACCTGCCCCGCGAATCGCCGGGGGTGTTTCCGAGCGATCTCGGCTTCTGGGAGGAGCGGTTCGGGTATCGCGCGCAGGAAACGGAGGTATTGTCGCTCGCGATCGGGCAGGGCCCCAACGACCAGACACCGCTTGGGATCGCCCAGTTCTACCTCGCCATGGCCCGGGGCGGGCAGGCTCCGGCGCCACGCATCCTGCAGGGGGAAGAGGCGGGCGACACCTGGGACATCGGGATTTCACCGGAGCACGGCGAGATTCTGATGGAAGGGCTCAGGCGGGTCTTCATGCCGGGCGGCACTGCGTACATGTCGTCGGTCGAGCACTGGGCACTCCTGGGCAAATCGGGCACCGCCCAGAACGCACAGGATCCGGATCGCAGCCACGCGTGGTTCGCGGCGATGGCGGGCCCCCGGGACGCACCGCCCGAGATCGTCGTGGTGGTGCTTGTGGAGCTCGGAGAAAGCGGATCCATCGTGGCCGCGCCGCTCGCCGCCAAGTCCGCGGACTACTTCCTGCGCAAGCGCTACGGCATCCCCACCGACACCATACAGACGCTTGGCGAACACCTCCTGACGGGCACGCCTGCTCCGTGGGCAATCTGGTGACTCCCTCCGACGCCGTGGAGCCTGCCCGATGAAGGCCCTGTTCTCGCGGTGGGCACTCGACAGCGGCCTCATCCTCGCCCTGCTCGCGCTCTCCGCCTTCGGCGTGGCGATGATCTATTCGACCGGCCAGCTGAACGTGCCCAGCCCGGTCGTCGAAGGCGTGTGGATCCGGCAGCTGGTATGGTTCGCATTCGGGCTGACGGCCTTCACCGTCATCAGCCGGATCTCGAGCAACTGGATCGAGTGGGCTTCGGTGCCCGCCTATGTGCTGGCGGTAGTGTTGCTGGCCGTCACACTGGTCGTTGGTACCGGCCGTGGCACCGCGGCCGGGGTGACCAGCTTCCTGCAGTTCGGCGGCTTTCAGTTCCAGCCGGCGGAAGTCGCCAAGATTGCAACCATCCTGGCGCTGTCGCGCCTCATGGCCTCACGGCTGGAAGCGCCCGGACCTGGTTCCCGGCGATCGTGGCAGCTGACCGATGTCATCGGGCCGTGCGCGCTGGTGGGGCTCCCTCTCGTCCTGGTGCTGCTACAGCCGGATCTGGGCACCGCGATGGCCTTCGTGGGCATCCTGATGGCGGTGCTCTTCTGGTCGGGAATACCGCTGACCTATCTGTTCCTGCTGGTGAGTCCCGCCATCGCGCTGGTCGTCTCCTTCAACACCTGGCTGTTCTCGGCGTACATGGTGGCGCTGATCGGGATTCTCTATCTGCGCCGCTCCCGCCTCTACACCTTCGAGTACGTGGCGGTGCTCGTGTTCAATCTGGCCGTGGGCACGGTCGCCCGGCTCCTCTGGGACTCCCTGGCACCCTACCAGCAGAACCGGGTGCTGGTGTTTCTCGATCCTGGCCTCGACCCGCAGCAGGCGGGTTACCACCTCGTCCAGTCGAAGGTTGCCATCGGCAGCGGTGGATTGACCGGCAAGGGGTTTACGCTGGGCACCCAGAAGCGGTTCAACTTCCTGCCCGAGCAGCACACCGATTTCATCTTCGCGGTGATCGGGGAGGAGTTCGGTTTCATGGGCACGCTGCTGGTTCTCTCCGGCTTCGCCTATGTTCTGTTCCGGCTCATCCGCATGGCGACCGGAACCGCCAGTCACTTTGCAAGCTTCGTGCTCTTCGGTATCTTCGGCGCCTGGATTACCCACGTCTTCGTAAACACCGGAATGACCGTCGGGCTGGTGCCGGTGACCGGCATTCCCCTTCCGTTCATCAGCTACGGGGGCTCCTTTCTGCTGATGTGCTGGGTGGCTGCGGCGCTCGCCGTGCGCGTCGCCCGGCAGAACTGAACAAGCCATGGCCTGGTTCAACAAGCCCAAGAAGCCGTTGCGCGCCCAGGATCGCCGGGATGTTCCGAGCGACGTCTTCAGGAAGTGCCCGGGCTGCGGCGCCATCGTATACCGCGAAAAACTCAGGCAGAATCTCTCCGTGTGTCCGGAGTGCGGGTTCCACTTCAGATTCGAGGCCTCCGACTATCTGAGTCTGCTGATGGACGAAGGCTCCTTCAGCGAGGAGCACGCGGGCCTGGCCAGCGCCGATCCCCTGGGCTTCGTCGACTCGAAGCCCTACACCGCCCGGGTGCAGGTGGCCGAGCAGCGTGCCGGACGGCCGGAAGCCATGGTGGTGGGTTCGGGCAAGCTGGACGGCATCCCGGTGTCGCTGGCGGTGATGGACTTTTCCTTCATCGGAGGATCGATGGGATCGGTGGTGGGGGAGAAGCTGGCCCGAATCATCGACAGGTCGCTCGGTGAGAGTGTCCCGCTTGTCGTCGTGAGCGCCTCCGGCGGAGCCCGCATGCAGGAAGGAATCCTGTCGCTGATGCAGATGGCGAAGACGGCAACATTGCTGGCGCGGCTGCACGAGGCCGGCCTGCCCCACATATCCATCCTCACCAACCCGACAGCGGGCGGGGTCACCGCGTCCTACGCCATGCTGGGCGACGTCAACCTCGCGGAACCCGACGCCTTCATCGGGTTTGCCGGGCCCCGCGTGATCGAGGAGACGATCCGGCAGGAGCTTCCGGACGGGTTTCAGCGATCCGAGTTCCTTCTCGAGCACGGCATGCTCGACTGCGTCGTGCCGCGCAGCGAACTGAAGGCCACCGTGGCACTTCTGCTGCGGCACATGTGGGCGGGGTGGAAGCCCCAGGGCTGAAGCTCTCCGGCGCCGCTCCACAAGCGCTGGAGAACACGGCGCCCGAGCCCGGAGCGCCCGCGATGCACGACCTGTTTCCACGGCTGGGGCATGGCGTCCAGTGGGGTCTTGATCGGACCCGGTCCCTGCTCGCGACCCTGGGGCAGCCACAGCTCGCCTGGCCGTCGATCCACATCGGCGGGACCAACGGGAAGGGGTCGGTAGCGGCGATGTGCGCCGGGGTGCTGAGGGAGGCCGGCCTGCGCACGGGGCTCTACACATCGCCCCACCTGTGCGATTTTCGGGAGCGCATCCAGGTCGACGGCCGTCCGGTCGAACACGAGACCATGACGCGGGTGGCGGCCGACCTGCATGGCGCCGTGGACCGGATCGGGCCCACCTTCTTCGAAGCGACCACCGCCCTGGCGTTCGGGGTCTTCGCCGACCGGGAAGTCGACATCGCGGTGGTGGAAGTCGGGCTGGGCGGCCGTCTCGACGCGACCAACGTGATCGTCCCGCTGGTGACCTGCATCACCAACGTCTCGCTCGACCACGCGGACTACCTGGGCCCCACGGTGGAGGACATTGCCCGCGAGAAGGCCGGGATCATCAAGCCGGGCATTCCCGTCCACACGAGCGAGACGGGCGGGCCCGTGCTGCGAATCCTGACGGATCGGGCAACACGGGCCGAGGCTCCCTTTTTCGTGCTCGACGCACTCAGCGACCTGCGGGACCTGGAGCTCTCGAGGGCGCGCACGAGCTTTCGCATGTCCTCCGACGCGTGGGGTGACCTCGAACTCTCGGTGCCGTTGGCGGGAAGCCACCAGGCGACCAACGCGGCGCTGGCGGCGAGGGCGCTCGAATCGCTTCCAGAGAAACTCCGGCCCGCTCGACGCGCCGTCGTGCGGGGCCTGGCGGGGGTGAGTTGGCCGGGCCGGGTACAACTGGTGCGGCAGAGCGGCGTAACCTGGGTCTTCGACGTGGCTCACAACGTCGCGGGAATGGAGACGCTCGCCACCACCCTGCGGTCACTCGGTCTTGCGCGGCCGATCGTGGTACTCGCGGGCATCCTGGGGGACAAGGACTGGGGAGGCATGCTTCCGGGTCTCCTCGCGACCGCCGACGCAGCGGTCCTGACCCAGCCCCCGTCCGCGCCGGGCGAACGGAGGTGGAACCCCGGACAGGTGGCGGCCGCGCTCGCACCACGGTTCACGCTCGAGGTGGAGGCGGACTTCGGCAGCGCTCTGGCAAGAGTGGCTGAACGGGCGGAAGGCGGCACGGCGGTGGTCACGGGGTCCTGCCACACGGTCGGCAGCGCTCTCGACGAGCTTTGCATCCAGCCGTTCCCAGCCCCTTTCCGGGTTTGACGCGTCGAGCGAAGCGCATAGATTCGCCGCCATGCCAAAAGGGAAAGCCTTCCCCAGACTTCCGGGCTTTCGGGACTTCGCTCCAGAGGCCCTGGCCGAGCGGGAACACGTGTTCAGAAGCTGGCGCAGAATGGCGCGTCGCTACGGCTTCCAGGAATACGACGGTCCCCCGCTGGAACCGCTGGAACTCTACCGGGAAAAGAGCGGCGACGAAATCGTCGGGCAGCTGTACGCATTCGTCGACAAGGGTGGGCGTGAGGTATCGCTGCGCCCTGAAATGACGCCGTCGCTGGCGCGCATGCTCGGCGAGCGGAGCCGGGCCATGGCGAAGCCCATCCGCTGGTTTTCGATCCCGCAGCTCTTTCGCTACGAGCGACAGCAGCGGGGGCGTCTGCGGGAGCACTTCCAGTGGAACGTCGACATCCTCGGCGAGGCCGGCACGGGCGCGGACGCGGAAGTCCTGGCGGTGGCGGTCGACGCCCTGCGGGCGCTGGGTCTTGGACCGGACGACTTCCTGGCCCGGGTCTCGGATCGCCGCCTGCTGTCCGCGATTCTCGACGCGCTGGGCGTGCCGGGAGACCGGATCGCGGCAACCTATGTCCACATAGACAAGTACGAACGGGTGGGCCCGGATCTGACGCGCGCCCGGCTGCACGAATCCGCCGGGCTGGCCCCCCGGGCCGTGGATTCACTTCTGGAGATCCTGGACGGTTCCGGGCTGGACGTGGTCGAAGACCTGCTTGGCGAACGTGATGCCGTGGGCGCCAGCCTTGCCGAACTGCGCCGCTACGAGGCGGACCTGACGGCGATGGGGCTCGGTCCGTTCCTTCGCTTCGACCTGCGCATCGTGCGCGGGCTGGCGTACTACACCGGCATCGTCTTCGAGCTTTTCGATCGCAGGGGCGAACTGCGCGCCATCTGCGGGGGAGGCCGCTACGACCAGCTGCTCGAGCGGGTCGGCGGCGAACCTCTTGCGGCGGTGGGGTTCGGAATGGGGGATGTGGTGCTCACCGAGTTGCTGCGCGATCGGGGACTGCTCCCGCGGTCGACCCCCGCGATGGACTGGTTCATTGCCAGCGTCTCGCCGGCCCAGCGTCTGCTGGGACGGGAAATCGCCCACGCCCTGCGGGAGGCGGGTTCCACCGTCTCCTATGCCCTGGAGCAACGTCCCGTGCGCAAGCAGCTGGCCATGGCCGCCCGCCAGGGGGCCCGCAGGGTCATACTTCTGGGGCCGGTGGAGACGGCGAGAGGGGTGGCGGTGATCCGCGACATGGCGCAAGGCAGTCAGCAGGAAGTCTCGCTGGCCGATCTGCGCCGGGGCAGGCCGACGCCATGACCTCTCGCCGGGCAGGCCGGCAACCGCCGCGGGTTCTCGTCTGGGCTGCCGCGTGTCTGTGCGCGGGAGCCTGTTCTCCCGACCGCCCACCCGACGCGAGGGAGGACGCGGCGCCCGCTCCGGCGCCCCCGGCAGCGCGTTCGTCCTTCGGCGCCGACGATGCCGAGGCGATTCCTCTCGTCCTCTTCGATGAAGTGCCGGACCCGGTGCTGGACCGCCGCCTTACCCTTCATCTGCTCGCGCAGGAGCCCGGCGGGCGCGTGGAATTCAGCCGAACCCTGCGGGAGCTGCTGCCCGAACGCGCCGCCCGCGATTCGGCCCTGGTCGCGATTCGTGCGATCGTCTACCACGCGGCGGTGCCGCCGGGAGCGAATGAAGGCGATCTGGTGCCCGTGGCCTGGGGCGAATGGATTCCTCTGGAGGGCTGGTACGGCGAGGTTGGAACGGGGCGGGGTAGCGGCCACCGGGTCTACTTCTACCACGGAACGCCCCCGGAATGGTAGCCGACGGCAACAAGGGGGTGCGCCGGGACATGGCTCGCGCCGTGCGCCGGCTCAACATCCTCGAGTTCTTCATTCTGGCCGCGGCCGCGGCCCTGTCCCTGGGCGGGGGCGCGCTGGTGGCGCTGCTCCTGAACGAGTTGACGGGCGCGCCCTTCCGGATATCGTGGTTCATCTCCTCGCTCCTGCTCTTCAGCGTTCCCGGGTTCTTCGTACTTCGCCGAGAGAACAGACGCGACCCTTCCCGCGGCGCCGCGGGCCACCCCCAGGACCAGACAAATGGCTGATGACAAGCGGCTGACGCCCCGGAGCGAGAGCTTCTCGGCCTGGTACAACGATGTCGTTCAGCGCGCGGAACTGGCCGACTATTCGCCGGTGCGCGGATGCATGGTCATTCGTCCCTGGGGGTACGCGATCTGGGAACTGATGCAGCAGGGACTGGACGGCCTCTTCAAGGAGACCGGCCACGAGAACGCCTATTTCCCCCTGCTCATTCCGATGAGCTTCATCGAGCGCGAGAAGGAGCACGTCGAGGGCTTCAAGCCGGAGCTCGCGGTGGTGAGCCACGCCGGCGGCAAGGAACTCGATGAGCCCTATGTCGTTCGTCCGACCTCCGAGACCATCATCTACTCGATGTACGCGAAGTGGGTGCAGAGCTATCGCGATCTGCCCCTGCTGCTGAACCAGTGGTGCAACGTGATGCGCTGGGAGCTGCGCACCCGGCTCTTTCTGCGGACCTCGGAATTCCTCTGGCAGGAGGGCCACACCGCACATGCGACGCGGGAAGAGGCCGAAGAGGAGGCACGGCGCATGCTCGGGGTGTACCGGCAGTTCCAGGAGGACTGGATCGCGATGCCCCCGGTCAGCGGGCTCAAGAGCGAATCGGAGAAGTTTGCGGGTGCGGTGCGAAGCTATTCCGTGGAGGCGCTGATGCAGGACAATCGCGCGCTTCAGGCGGGCACCTCCCACTTCCTGGGACAGAACTTCTCGCGCCAGTTCGGCCTCACCTTCCAGAGCGAGGCGGGGCGCGAGGAATACGCCTGGAACACCTCCTGGGGCGTGTCCACGCGCATGGTCGGGGGCATGGTGATGACCCACGGCGACGACAACGGCATCGTCGTGCCGCCGCGGATCGCTCCGGCCCAGGTCGTGGTTGTGCCCATCTGGCGCACGGACGCGCAGCGCGTACTGGTGCTGGAAGAGGCCGACCGCTTCCGCGACCAGCTGGTCGCGGCAGGGGTGCGGGTGCGCATCGACGCCCGCGACCACCTCAACCCGGGGGCAAAGTTCTACGAGTGGGAGCGCAAGGGCGCTCCCTTCCGCGCCGAAATCGGGCCGCGCGATGTGGCGAAGGGGCAGGTGGTGCTGGCCCGGCGGGTTCCGTTCTCGAGCAGCGAGCGCAAGCGCTTTCTGTCGCGCGAAGAAGCCCTGGCCACCCTACCGGCTCTTCTCGACGCCTTGCACGCAGACTTGCTCGAGAGCGCCCGCGCGCGCCGCGAAGCCAACTCCCACAGGGGGGTCTCGGATCTCGGCGAGCTCAAGGAGATCCTGGACGCGGGGGGTGGATTGGTGTACACCGGATGGAGCGGCGACCCCGACGTGGAAGAGAAGGTCAATCAGGCGACCAGGGCCACGATCCGGGTCATCCCCGACGACGAGTTCGCGTCGTCCAGCCGGCCTTCGCGGTGCATCGGCGGCGGCGCTGCCAAAATGGAGGTGGCGTGGGCGCGGGCATACTGAGGTGACTCCGCTGGCTCGCTCGGACGGCGTGCTCCGCTGCGGACCGTTCGCCCTCGACGACATCGCCGCTCGCTTCGGGACCCCACTCTATCTTTACGATGGAGCCTTGCTGGAAGACAGGTATCGCACCTTCGAAGCCGCCTTCGCGGGCGCCCGCCTGCTCGTGGCCTATTCGGTCAAGGCCAACGGAAACCTGGCGCTTCTCAACCGCCTGGCTCGGCTCGGTTCCGGCGCCGACATCGTGAGCGGAGGAGAGCTGGCGCGCGCCCTCGAGGCGGGGATTCCGGCAAGGCGGATCGTGTTCGCCGGTGCAGGCAAGAGCGAGGAGGAGCTCGGCGCGGGGCTGGAAGCCGGAATCTACGGGTTCAACGTCGAGAGCCGTGAGGAGCTGCATCTGCTTGAACGCATCGCCGTCCGGCGGGGTGTGCGCGCCCGCATCGCGCTGCGCGTGAACCTGGACATCGCCTCGCCCACGCCTCACGAGTACACGCGCACGGGGCACGCCGGCACCAAATTCGGGGTTCCCGCCGACGAGATCATGGACCTCTATCGATGGGCGGCCTCCCGGGCCGCGCTACGGGTCGCGGGCATCGCAGTCCACATCGGGTCGCAGATCGTGGACGCCGAACCGTACGAACGCGCCGCGCGCGAGATCTTCGCCCTGGAGCGGGCGCTTTCCGATGAGGGCATCCCGCTCGAGTACGTCGATCTGGGTGGTGGGTTCGGGGTCGCCTACGGAGACGACTCCGAGATCGATCTCGCGCGCGTCGCCGCAGCGGTCCTGCCTGCCGTAAGACGGCGCGGCCTGCGGCTGGTACTGGAGCCGGGCCGCTTCATCGTTGGCGAATCCGGGACGCTCATCGTGCGCGTGCTGTACGTGAAGCGATCCGGAAACAAGACCTTCGTGATCACGGACGGGGGCATGACCGAGCTGCTGCGCCCCAGTCACTACGGCGGGTATCACCAGGTCGAGCCGGTGCGCGCGCGTCCGGGCGCGGCGGTGGTAGTGACCGACGTGGTGGGCCCCGTGTGCGAGGACGGCGACTTTCTCGCGCGCGACCGCGCCATCGAGCTGCCTTCCGCGGGCGATCTCATGGTGGTGCGGACCGCGGGCGCCTACGGTTTCTCCATGGCCTCGAACTACAACAGCCGCCTGCGCCCGGCGGAAGTGCTGGTTGCCGGCGGCGGACTTCACCTGATCCGCCGGCGGGAGTCCTTCGCCGATCTGATTCGGGGGGAGAGGATCCCGTCATGACCCTCACCAGGCCGCGCGACCGGGTTCTGATCCTCGACTACGGATCGCAGTTCACCCAGCTCATCGCGCGCCGCGTCCGCGAGGAGCGGGTCTTCTGCGAGATCCACCCGCCGACCCGGTCCGTGGAGTGGATCCGGAGCTGGGCGCCCAGCGCGATCGTGCTCTCGGGCGGGCCGTCCTCGGTCTACGAGGAAGATGGCCCGGGGGTGGAGCCGGAGCTGTTGCACATGGATGTTCCGGTTCTCGGAATCTGCTACGGCATGCAACTGATCGCCGAACTGGAGGGTGGACGGGTGGAGTACGGCAAGCGCGAGTACGGACGAGCCGAGCTGCGCCTGAGGGAAGCGGAAGGCCTGTTCGCGGGATTCGCGCGCGAACATCCGGTCACGGTCTGGTGTTCACACGGCGACCATGTGGACCAGCCTCCGGAAGGGTATCGCGTCGTCGCTTCCACCGAAGGCCTCCCGGTGGCCGCGTTCCGGGCCGAGGACCGGGCCATCTACGGAGTGCAGTTTCATCCGGAAGTCGCGCACACCCCCGAGGGCGACCGGATGCTCTCCAACTTCCTCTTCCGCGTCGCCGGCTGCCGTCCGAGCTGGACGGCGAGCGCGTTCGTCGAAGAGAGCATCGCCGCCATCCGCGAGCAGGCGGGGAGCCGGTCCGCCATCTGCGGCCTCTCCGGCGGGGTCGACTCCTCGGTCGCGGCCACCCTGGTGCATCGCGCGCTCGGCGACCGCCTGACCTGCATCTTCGTGGACAACGGGCTCCTCCGGAAGGGCGAACGCGAGGGCGTGGAACGCACCTTCCGCAGGCACATGGGGATGGAGCTTCTGGTCGCCGACGCGCGCGAGGAGTTCCTGAAAGGGCTCGCCGGGGTCGACGATCCCGAGCGCAAGCGCCGGATCATCGGCGAGATCTTCATCCGCGTTTTCGAGCGCACGGCGCGAGAGGCCGGTAAGGACGCGTCCCTGCTCGTGCAGGGCACGCTCTACCCGGATGTCATCGAGTCCCTCTCCGTGCGGGGTCCGTCCGCAACCATCAAGACCCATCACAATGTGGGCGGGCTTCCGGACGACATGCCGTTCGAACTGATCGAGCCGCTCCGCGAGCTGTTCAAGGATGAAGTGCGCAGGGTGGGGCAGGAGCTGGGGCTCCCGGAGGCGTTCGTGGCGCGCCATCCCTTTCCGGGCCCGGGGCTTGCCGTGCGCATCCTGGGCGAAGTCACGTGGGAGCGGCTGGAGGTGTTGCGGCAGGCGGACGCCATCTTTCTGGAGGAGATCCGTGCCGCCGGGCTCTACGACGAGATCTGGCAGGCGTTTGCGGTACTCCTGCCGGTGCGGTCCGTGGGCGTGATGGGCGACGCGCGGACCTACGAGTGCGCGGTGACGCTGCGCGCCGTGACCTCGCGCGACGGCATGACCGCCGACTGGTACCGGTTTCCGCCGGAAGTGCTGGCGCGCGCCTCCACCCGCATCATCAACGAGGTCGCGGGGGTGAACCGCGTGGCCTACGACATCAGCTCCAAGCCCCCGGCCACCATCGAGTGGGAGTGAGGAGGACGGGCTTTGCTCGCTCCCGCGGAGATCAGGACGCGGGAGCGGGGTCGTCTTCGGTGCGCAGGGCCCGGAGCGTGTCGTCGATCTCGGCCCACACTTCGACCATGAACTCCAGGCGGGCCCCGTGGACGTCGACGTAGTCGAGCAAATCGGCCTCGGTGACCCCATTGGACTCCAGGATCTCCGCCTTCGCTTCGGGGCCGACCCGACCATCGGGTGAATGGAGCGCCGCCGTGCGCAGCTCCACATAGGTGCCTACGAAAGCGTCCCGGGAGATCGTCCCCGCCGCGTCGGGCGCCTGGTCGCCGCCGCACGCGAACAGCAGGCACAGCAGGCCGCCCGCCAGGAACTTCCGCACCCCACGCGCCGTCACCGGTCTCATGCCTTGCCTGCCTCTCCGCTGGTGGCCGCACGCCAGAGGAGCAGGCAGAGCCCCGCGAAGATCAGTGTCCCGACCAGCCCGGATGACCCCGTGAAAAGGCCTACGCTCCACGCGTGGCCAACAATCCACTGCGTAGCCCGCGAGGGGTCGCCGGTCACCTGGGTGACCAGGTAGATCGCACCCCCGATCAGGACCCCCACCAAGGCCGCTCCCGCGATCAGGCCGGAGCCGAACAGAACGCCCCGTTCGCGCTGCTCGGCCAGCCGGTCTCCGCCGCCCTCCGGGCCCGAATAACGGCGGGTCAGCGCGCGCCGCATCATGCCCCCCACGAAGATCGGGGTCATGAGCGAAACCGGCAGATACAGCCCCACGGCGAACGCCAGTGACGGCAGCCTGAGTCCGAACTCGACGACGGCGGCCAGCGCCATGCCGACGATGACGAACATCCAGGGCAGGGTATCGGCCAGGACGCCGTCCACGACCAGCTTCATCAGGTTCGCCTGGGGGGCCGCCAGTTCCGCTCCTCCGATGCCGTACGATTCGTTGAGCACGATGAGCACCCCGCCCATCACCGCCGCGCTGGTGATCACCCCGATCAGCTCGCCGATCTGCTGCGAGCGCGGGGTGGCTCCCAGGAGGAATCCGGTCTTGAGATCCTGTGAGGTGTCTCCCGCGATCGCCGCCGAGATGCACACCACCGCGCCCACCGCCAGCACCGCGACCTTGGAGGCGGCGGTACCGTCGTTCAGCCCCAGTCCCACCCATATCAGCGAGGTGAGCAGCAGGGCGGCAATGGTCATCCCCGAAACCGGGTTGGACGAGGAGCCGATCAGCCCCACGATGCGCGAGGATACCGTCACGAAGAAGAAGCTGAAGAGCACGATCAGGACCGCGCCCAGCAGGTTCACCGGGACGCCCGGCCAGAGCCAGAGCGCAACGGCCAGCAGCGGGGCGAGGGTGAAGACGAAGCGCATGGACAGGTCCCGCTGCGTGCGGGAAGTCGGTCCGCCGCCGCCCCCGATGCCGCCCAGCCCCAGCTTGAAGCTCTCGATCATCGTGGGCAGCGACTTGACGAGGGTCGCGATGCCCCCGAAGGCCACGGCGCCGGCCCCCACGTAGCGGATATAGTTGCTCCAGATCTCCGCCGATCCCAGCTCCGCCATCGGGACCGTGCCCGGATACACGACGTCGTTGCCGCCCCAGGCGTTGATCACCGGGATCAGGATCAGCCAGGCCAGCGCGCTCCCCGAGAACATGATGGTGGCGATGCGCGGTCCGATGATGAACCCGACGCCCAGCAGCTCGGGAGTGAAGTCTCCCCCGATCTGGGCCTTGCCCGGGAGAGGCGCCGCCGGCGACTCGTTCCATAGCGAGAGCCCGCGTGGGTTGGCCAGCGCCTGATAGACGGCGCCGACACCGAGCCCGGCGAAGAGGAGGCGGGCCTTGCCGCCCCCCACGTCCCCAGCCACCTGCACCTCCGCGCACGCAGTGCCTTCGGGATAGGGCAGCTTGCCGTGCTCGCGCGAAATGAGGTAGGAGCGCAGGGGAATCATGAACAGCACGCCCAGCATTCCCCCGAAGAGCGCGATCACCGTGATCTGCGTGACGCTCACCAGGATGGCGGGGTCTTCGCGCGCCCAGAGGAACAGCGCGGGGAGCGTGAAGATCACCCCGGCGGCCAGCGACTCCCCCGCCGAGCCCACCGTCTGCACCATGTTGGACTCGAGAATGGTGCCGCCCCAGATGCGGAAGATGGCTACCGCCATGACCGCCGCGGGGATCGAGGCGCTTACCGTGAGCCCGACGCGCAGCCCCAGGTAGGCGTTGGCGGCGCCGAACACGATGCCCAGAACCGCTCCGATCAGCACGGCCCGGGGCGTGAACTCCAGGATCTGCTCGCGCGCGCCCACGTAGGGGCGGTACTGGTCGCCCGGCAGGGTCTCGTAGGCCTGGGGAGGGAGCCCGCCACGGGGCCCGGGATCGACTGTCGCCACTCTTGCCTCCAGCCACGGGTTGCGCGGAACCCGGGCAACGTGGATCGCGCCTTCTCGGCTTGTCAAGCGCGCGAACGGGGGAGGCCGAGCCGGCTGGAACTGGCTACACCGCGGCCTCCGCGGATGGTCCGAATCTTGAATTTCAGGGGTGGGCGGATGCCCGGAAGCCCATGCGGGCGTGGATGGATCGGGGCTCAGGCACCGAAGTCTGCCAAATTGGCAGATTTATGGTCTGCCAAAATGGCAGACAAGGCGTGCACGACCACACGCGGAGGGAATATCAGATGATTGAAGTCGACCGCTTGACGGTGAAGGCGGCCGAGGCGCTGCGGGCCGCCATAGCGGACGCCGGCCGACGCCGGAGCGCCGAGGTCTACGGCATCCACCTGCTCGACGCCCTCCTCCGACAGGAAGAGGGCATCGTCACGCCGATCCTGGACAAGATCGGAGTCTCCGCCCCCGCGGTCGGCGAGCGGGTACAGGCCGCACTCGACGGACTGGGCCGCGTCTCGGGGGGATCGGATGCGCGCGTCAGCCGCGATCTCGCGCGCGCTCTCTCCGCGGCCGAGCGCCATGCCGCCGAGCTCGGGGACGACTACGTGTCGACCGAGCACCTCCTGCTCGGGCTCACCGTCGAGAAGGACGACGCGGGCGAAATCCTGCGGTCGGCGGGCGCCATGGAGGAGCGGGTGCTGGAGGCACTGTCGGCGGTCCGCGGCAGCCACCGGGTCACCGACCAGACCCCGGAGGACCGGTATCAGGCCCTCGCGCGCTACAGCCGCGACCTGACCTCGCTGGCGCGCCGCGGCAAGCTGGACCCGGTCATCGGCAGGGACGTCGAGATTCGCAGGGTGATCAAGGTGCTCGCCCGCCGCACCAAGAACAATCCGGTGCTCATCGGCGAGCCAGGGGTGGGAAAGACCGCCATCGCCGAAGGCCTGGCCCAGCGCATCGTTGCCGGCGACGTCCCCGGCGCGCTGGCGGAAAAAACCTTCCTGTCTCTGGACATTTCGGCCATGCTCGCCGGTGCCAAGTACCGCGGCGAGTTCGAAGAGCGCATGAAGGCGGTGCTGAAGGAGATCTCCGACGCCGAGGGCCGCTTCGTCATGTTCGTCGACGAGCTGCACACGGTCGTCGGCGCCGGCGCCGCGGAAGGGGCGGTGGACGCCGGCAACATGATGAAGCCGCTGCTGGCACGGGGCGCCCTGCGCATGGTGGGCGCGACCACCCTCGACGAATACCGGAAGCACATCGAGAAGGACCCTGCCCTGGAGCGGCGCTTCCAGCCCGTGTACGTGGCGCCGCCGTCGGTGGAGGACACGATCGCCATCCTGAGAGGCCTCAAGGAGCGTTACGAGGTGCACCACGGCGTGCGCATCCGCGACGACGCCCTGGTCGCGGCGGCCCAGCTGTCCGACCGCTACATCGGGGGCCGTTTCCTGCCAGACAAGGCGATCGACCTCATGGACGAGGCCGGCAGCCGGCTCCAGATCGAGATCGACTCCCTGCCCACCGAAATCGACCAGGTCGAACGGCGCGCCATTCAGCTCGAGATCGAGCGCCAGGCTCTGGAGGACGAGCACGGCGACCCCGGCGCGCGGGAACGCCTCGCGCGCATCCGCCTGGAGCTGGCCGAGTTGAGGGAACGCAGCTCCAGCATGAAAGCCGGGTGGCAGGCGGAACGGGACGCCATCGACCGCCTGAAGACGCTCAAGGAGGCGGCGGACGCGCTCCGCACCGAATCCGGGCGTGCGAAGCGGACCGGCAACCTTCAGCGGGCCGCCGAGATCGACTACGGCGAGCTCCCGGCGCTCGGCACCTCGCTCAGGCTGGCGGAGCAGCGGCTGGCGGAGCTGCAGGCGGGCGGCACCTGGCTGCGGGAGGAGGTGGACGCCGACGACATCGCCGCGGTCGTCGCGGAATGGACGGGGATTCCGGTGGCGAGCCTGGCGGAATCGGAGAGGGAGCGGCTGGTTCGGCTGGAGGCGCTGCTTGGCGGGCGGGTGATCGGACAGGAAGAGGCGCTCGCGGCCGTCTCGAACGCGGTGCGCCGTTCAAGGGCCGGGCTCCAGGATCCCGACCGGCCCATCGGATCGTTCATCTTCCTGGGTCCGACCGGGGTGGGGAAGACCGAAACCGCGCGCGCGCTGGCCGAGTTCCTCTTCGACGACGAGCGCGCGATGGTGCGCCTCGACATGTCGGAGTACATGGAGAAGCACGCCGTGTCGCGGCTGCTGGGCGCGCCTCCCGGCTACGTGGGCTACGACGAAGGCGGCCAGCTGACCGAAGCCGTGCGCCGGCGCCCGCACGCGGTCATCCTGTTCGATGAAATCGAAAAGGCGCACTCCGACATCTTCAACGTCCTGCTTCAGATTCTCGACGATGGCAGGCTGACCGACTCCCAGGGCCGCACGGTCGATTTCCGCAATGCCGTGATCATCATGACCTCCAACCTGGGCAGCCACTACATCCTGAGGCACGCCGGAACCGATCCGTGGGAAGAGGTGGAGGCGACCGTCACCCGGGAGCTGCGGCGACACTTCCGTCCGGAGTTTCTGAACAGAGTGGACGACATTGTTCTCTTTCGGCCATTGGACCGGGCCTCGATCCGCGCGATCGTTGATCTGCAGCTCGCCCGGGTGCAGGCGCTGGCCGGCGAGTTGGGCATCACGCTCGAGGTTGCGCCCGAAGTCCGGGAGCTCCTCGCGAAGGAGGGCTACGATCCCGCGTTCGGCGCGCGCCCGCTGCGGCGCGTCATTCAGCGTCTCGTCCAGGACCCGCTTGCCATGTCGCTGCTCGAGAAAGATCCCGGGAAATCCGCGACCATTCGCGTGGTCCCCGCCGCGGACGCCGCCGGCCTGGCCTTCGAACGGGCGTGAGCGGGCCGTTCCGCCGGGTTGGTGCAGCCGCGATCCGCTGGTCGGTGGCTCTGGGGGCCGCGGGGTGCGCAACCTCCCCGCCGCTGCCTCCGGCTGAGAACGACGCCGGCCCTCTCCGCGCCGCGGAACGTTTTCTGGACGCGGCCGACCGACAGGACCTCGACGCGATGGCGCACGCGTTCGGCACCGACGGGGGTTCCATCGCCGACACCGGCGGAGGACTGGGCTGCGGACTCCGCCGGGTTGCGTCCTGGCTGGGAGCCGCGGACCGCTGCCCGACCCGGCAGGAGGTCGAGGTTCGCATGTATGCCATCGCGGCGGTGCTGCGGCACGACGGCTATGTGGTGATCGCCGCGGAGCCGGTCCCCGGTCGCGATCGGCCCGTCACCCGGGTATCCGTCGAGGTTCGACGGGGAGAGCGGATCCATCGCGATGTCGGAGTGTTCGTGATCAGCACCGCGTCCGGGTGGCTCGTGGAGTCGGTCGAACTGGAGAAGATCACGGGGCGCTGAGAGGCCGCGCCCGCTCGACCAGTTCCACCAGCGCTCCCCCCGTCCCCTTGGGATGGAGGAAGGCGACCAGGCCGCCGTGCGCACCGGGCCTCGGAGTGCGGTCGATGGGCCGGAACCCCGCGGCGATCAGGCGGTCGAGTTCGACGCGCACGTTCTCGACGCGGAAGGCCACATGATGAAGGTTCGAGCCCCCCGCTGCGAGGAACCGCGCCACCGCGCCGCCCCGGTCGTGGGGTTCGAGCAGCTCCACTGCGCCGATGAAGCATACGTCGATGCCGTGTTCCGGGAGGGACCGGCGAGGCGAGGCCCGCTCACCCGTCAGGGTCTCGAACAGAGGCGCCGACTCCGCGATCGAGTGGACGGCGATGCCGACATGGTCCACCGGGTAGCGCGGCAGGGTTGGCGAGGGATCCACGGGCCCCGCTGCGGGGTCGAATTCCATGACCGGCCGAGATTCGGTTATACTTCGAAATCCAGGGAAGCAGGGAAGCGCGGTGCGGCGCCTCCGCTTCCATCGTACGAACGACCCGGGACCGGGATCAAGGAGATCAGCCAGAATGAGCGATCGAGTTCTGACGGTTACGGACGAGAGCTTCGCCGACGACATAGAGAACAGCCAGGGACTGGCGATGGTGGACTTCTGGGCGACCTGGTGCGGCCCCTGCCGCATCGTCTCGCCCATCGTCGACCAGCTCGCAGACGAGTATGGTGACCGTGGGGTGACGGTGGGGAAGGTGGACGTGGACACCAACCCCGGCACCTCCGCGCGCTTCGGGGTGCGCTCGATCCCGAGTATTCTCTTCTTCAAGGACGGGAGGCACGTCGACACCGTTGTCGGCGCCGTTCCGAGGGCCCATCTCGAGGAGAAGATCGAGGCGCACCTGTAGGTCCGCGATACGCGAGCCGGGGGTGGCGACCCTCTACCTCGTCAGCACCCCGATCGGCAACCTCTCCGACCTCTCGGGGCGCGCCGCACAGGTCCTGGGCGAGGTAGAGAGGATCTTCGCGGAAGACACGCGCAGGACCGGACGGCTGCTGCAGCACCTTGGCGTCGACACGCGCCTCACCTCCCTGCATCAGCACAATGAGGCGGCGCGCGCGGGGCGGGTCCTCGAGTGCCTGGAGTCGGGACTTGACGCCGCGGTGGTGAGCGACGCCGGAACCCCGCTGGTTTCGGATCCGGGCGCGCGCGTGGTGGACGCCGCGCTGGAAGCCGGGCACGACGTGGTTCCGGTGCCGGGTCCGTCCGCGGTTCTGGCAGCGCTGGTGGGGTCGGGGCTTCCGGCCGACCGTTTCGCCTTCCTGGGATTCGCGCCCCGCAAGGGACTCGAACGGCGCGCTCTGCTGCAGCGGGTCGCCCATTCGCAGGAGACTACCGTGCTCTTCGAGGCCCCCGGCCGGCTGTGCCGCCTGCTGATCGACCTCGAGCATGCGTGCGGCTCCGGCCGCCGGGTGGCGGTGGCGCGGGAAATGACCAAATTGCACGAGGAGTTCGTGCGAGGGACCCTGGCCGAGGCCCGGGCTCATTTCGGAGCGCGCGCCCCCCGGGGAGAGCTGACGCTGGTGGTCGACCGCTCTCCGGAAGGCAAACCCGACGAATCCGCGGTTCGGGAACGGGCCGCGGAACTGCTGGCCGGGGGCACGCGGCCGAGTGAAGCCGTCCGGGAGTTGACGGCCCTGCTCGGGGTATCTCGCAACCGCGCCTACCGGATCGTACATTCAACTGTTGTGCCGGATGGGCCGGAGACGGAGTAGACACGCGCCGCGCGGCAGGCGCGCTCAGGGGCGGGAGTGGTTCAGGAATCGATGCTGAAGATTGTTCTCGCGATCCTCGCGGCCGTGCTCGCGGCCACCCCGCCCGTCGAACCGACGCTCACCATCGCGCGCCTCCAGTACGACGGAGGAGGGGACTGGTATGCGAACCCGTCCTCGCTGGCCAATCTGCTGGAGCGAATCGCAGCCGACACCGGGTTGCCGGTGGCGGATCGTGAAGCCACCATCACCCTCCGGGATCCCGCGCTCCCCGACTACCCCTACGTCTACATGACCGGCCACGGCAACGTGAGCTTCGCGCTGGAGGAGCAGGCCGCGCTGCGCGACTACCTGTTGGGGGGGGGATTCCTGCACGTCGACGACAACTACGGTCTCGACGAGTCCTTCCGCCGGGAGATCGCGCGCGTGTTCCCCGGCCGCGAACTCGTGGAGATCCCCCCCGATCATCCGGTCTTCGGCACCTTTCACCTGCTCCCGGAAGGCCTGCCCAAGATCCACGAGCACGACGGAGGCCCGCCCCAGGCCTTCGGCCTCTTCGAGCGCGGCCGGCTGATGCTGTTCTACAGCTACGAAAGCGATCTGGGAGACGGCTGGGAGGATCCCGAGGTGCACGAGGATCCCCCCGAAACCCGCGAGCAGGCGTTGCGCATGGGCGTGAACCTGTTCGTCTACGCCATCACCCGGGGGGCCTCATGAGCCCGGCGGCCCGCCCGAGCGTCCGCGGCGCATTCGAGGCCGTGCGCGGTCACGTCGGAACCCGCTTCGGGATGGCGGGAGTGCTGTGGGCGACCGTTCCCGTGGCCGTCATCCTGATGCTCGCATGGTGGCTGGGGGGCGCGGCGGGGTGGCGTCAGGGAAGCGCGGCGCCGCTGATCCTGGACGGGCTCGCGGTCGCCGCGGTCGCCACCCTGGTCGCTTTGCTGCTCCGGCTCCGGCGCCGCTGGCTCGACGAAGCCAGGGTCGCCGCAACCATGGAGGAGGCGACCGGTCTGGCCCGCGGCGTGGTGCGTAGCTCGCTCGAACTCTCCCGTTCGGTCCCGCCCGGCGTATCGGCCGCGCTGGCACGCCGTGCCGAAGCGCGGGTTGCGGGGCGCCTCACGTCCCCCACGTCCGTGCTGGCCGGATCGCTCCACCGGCGCAGCGGCCGCTGGATGCGCCTCGGGGCGGGGGCGCTGGTGGTGGCCAGCGTACCCGTGATCTCCGCGTGGGTCGCGTCGCCGGAACGGTCGCGGCGCGCGTGGTCGGGGCTCGCGACTCCCTTCGGGGTGATGGCGAGCCCGCGCTATGCCCCTCTGGTGGTCCGGCCGGGGGACATCGAGGTCGCCCGGGGGTCGGACGTCGCCATCGAGGTCGAAACGATGGGACGCCTCGAGGTTACGCTGCACTCCCGCGCGCCCGGAGACGTACCGCGCGCCGACACGCGCCAGATGCCTGACAGCGTCGCAACGTTCCGGTTCAACGCCGTGGAAACCGCCTTCGAGTACTGGGCGTCGGCGCCTGACGGGAGCACGAGCGAGCGCTACCGGGTCACGCCGGTGGACCCGCTGTTCGTGGCGGATCTGACCCTGCAGCTCACCTTCCCTCCCCACACCGGCCGGTATGCGGAGGAGTATCGGGGATCCGCGCCCGGGTTGAGCGTTCCGGTGGGCACCCGCGTCCGCGTGGAAGGACGCGCCAGCCGCGAACTTCAGGTGGCCAGCCTCGCGGTCGAGGAGCCGGGCGGACCGGCTGTCGCCCTGCAGGTCGACGGCCCCCGCTTCCATGCCGACTGGACGCCGCGCGTCGGGGGCGTATACCACTGGCATCTGGTCGATGCGCGCGGCGGCGGTCCGGAGATCCCGCCCGTTCCGCTCGACATCACCCTGGTGCGCGACTCGGTGCCCGCTGTCGCCATCGTGTTTCCCGGCCGCGACACCGTTCTGCCTCTCTCGATGGAGCAGCCGCTGGTCGTTCAGGCTCAGGACGACTACGGACTCGCTTCCGTCGAGCTGGTGGCCTACCGGGTGCGGTCTCTGGGGGCGCCCGAGGATCCGGTCGTGCGCAGAATGGGAATGGCCGGCACCCGGAGCGCCCTCGTGCGCCCGCTCCTGGACGTATCAGACTGGGGACTGCTCGCCGGCGACGTGGTCCGCTACCGGGCGCGCGTGCTCGACAACGCACCGTCGCCGCAGATCGGCGAGAGCCCGGAATACGTGTTGCGCATGCCGGGGGCCTCCGAGCTTCGCTGGCAGGCCCAGCAGATGCTCGAGGACGCGGCGGCCGAGGTCGAGTCGCTGGCTGAACAGGCGGGAGAAGCGGCCGAGGAGACCCGCGAGCTGGAGCGGCGCAATCAGGCGGAGCTCGCCGAGGAGCGCCGGAACCCTGGAACGCAGGGCGAGGAGGAGCTGAGCTTCGAGGAGCAGGAGGAGCTGCGGCAGGCGCTCGAGGCGCAGGAGGAACTGGCCGCCGAGGTGGATTCGCTGAGGCAGGAGCTGGAGGAGGTCTCCGAGTCCATGCGCCAGGCAGGTCTGCCGGATCCCGAGTTCACGGAGGAGATGGAGGAGCTTCAGCGTCTTCTCGAGGAGATGATGCCGGAGGAGCTGCGCGAACGCATGGAAGACATGGCGCGCAACCTGGAGGAGATGGACGAAGCCGCTTCCCTGGAAGCGCTGGAACGGCTCGCGCAGGACCAGGAGGAAATGCGCCAGCGTCTGGAGGAATCCATCGAGCGCTTCCGCCGCGCCGCAACGGAACAGGCACTGCGCGCCGCCGAGGAGGAGGCCGCGGAGTTGGCGCGCAGGGAGGATGCGCTCGCCGACGCGATGGAGGAGGGGGACACCCTCGACCTGCGCGCGCGCCAGCAGGCCGACCTGGAGCAGCAGACCGAAGCGCTCCTGGAGCGCATGGAAGAGGCGCGCGAGCACCTCGACGAGCTGGGAGAGCAACAGGCCGGAGACCGCGCCCAGACCGCGGGCGAGCGTACCGACGAAGCGCGCCGCGACATGGCCGAAGCCCGCGAGCAGGCGGAGGCAGGAGAAGCACAGTCGGCCGCGCAGGAGGCCAGAGAGGCGGCCGAGGCGCTCAGGGAAGCACAGGAGGCGCTGGCGGAAGCGCGCGCCGAGATGACGCAGTCCATGGATGCCGCCGCCCGCGAGGCCCTCCGGCAGACGGCCGAGGATGCGCTCTCCCTCGCGCGCCAGCAGGCCGCGTTGCGCGAGCAGATGCGGCGCGCGAACACGGAGCAGCAGGCGGCCATGCGGGCCGATGAGGCATCGCTTCTGCGTGGGGTGCGCAACATGGCCGAGAACCTGAGCGCCGGATCGCGCGCCTCCGGCCAGGTTGATCGCGCGGTCAGCACCGCCATCGGCGAAGCCATGGAGGCCATCACCGAGACGCTGGAAGCGCTCGACAGCCGGCGTGGGTCGACGCCGTCTCCGACCGCGACCGCCGAGGCGGCGGTTCGCGCGCTCAACCAGGTTGCGCTCCAGGCCATCGCAGGCGCCGGGCAGTCAGGGCAGGATGCGGCTTCGGGCGGAGCCGGAGAGATGCAGGAGATGCTCGAGGCGATCGCCCAGCGACAGGGTGATCTGATCATGCAGACCGAGGAACTCATGCCGATGCAGCTGGGCGAGCAGGCGCTCGCCAGGCAGATGCAACAGCTCTCGCAGGGTCAGGAGGCGGTGGCCGGCGAGCTCGGTGATCTGGCGCAGCAGCCGAACTCCGAAGAGCAGGCGCTCGGGGATCTTGATGAGCTTGCGCAGGAGGCGGCCGCTCTGGCCGAGGAACTCGCGATGGAGCGCCTGCGAGCGGAAACCATCGAACGCCAGGAGCAACTCTTCCAGCGCTTGCTGGATGCCGGGCGAAGCCTCGAGCGGGACGAGGAGTCGGATGAGCGGGAATCCGAGGTTCCCGGAGAATTCGAGCGAAACGTCGTAGGGCCTCTTTCGGAAGAGGACCTGAACGCGCTCCGGTTCGAGCTTCCTCCGGCGGATGTGCTGGGTCGCCTGCCCCCCGCGCAGAGGCGCCTGGTGATCGAGTACTTCGAGCGCCTCAACCAGGCTGCCGCCACCCTGCCCCCGGGAGGCGGGTCGTGAACGACGGCACCCGGCGGAGGCTGTCGGCAGTTCCCTGGCTCGTGATCGGCATGGCGCTTGCGCTCGCACCCGCCACCGCGGACGGCCAATTGTCGTCGAGCGATGAATCCCGGCTGCTGCGCGAGGCTGCGCGCGCCGAGTCGGCGGGAGACTACGCCGCCTCGGTCGAGATCCTCACGTCGCTGTTGGCGGAGCGGCCGGCTTCCTCGGGAGCCATTTTCGCACTGGAGCGCGTGCTGCGGGCACAGGGCCGGGTGTCGCAGGTTCTGGATCCCATCGACGCGTTCCTGGCGGTCGACCCCGTGTCCACCGGTCCCCGCTACCTCAAGCTGAGGATCCTCCTGGAGGTGGATTCCCTGGCCGAACTGCGTTCCGCGGCGCAGTCCTGGATCGCGCAGAACCCGGCCTCGCCGGATTCCTATCGCGAAGTCGCGCGAGTGTACGAACGGGCGTTCGGGGGCGAGGAAGCGCTGTCCGTGCTTCGGCGGGGACAGAGCCGCGCGGGTGGTGGAGTCCTCGCGGTCGAAGCCGGAGATGTCCTGCTTCGCCTCGATCGTCCCCTGGAGGCCCTCATGGAGTGGGCACGCGCCCTCGACGGCCCGGATGCCCAGGCGCCCGGGGCCTTGCGGCGGATGGTGCGCACCGGCGGGGAGCATCCCGGGTTGGCACCCGCGGTGGTTCGCGAGCTGGCGGCGGAAGGTGCGTCCGAAACCCGCAGGCGGGCGGCAATCGAGATCGCGCTCGAGGCTCGCCTGCAGCCGGAGGCGCTGAGTCTTGCGGAGGAGGTTGCGGGAGATCTTCCGGAGCGTGAGCGCGAGGGCTTCCTCAACGCATTGCTGCGGCTCGCCGAGGAAAAGGACGCCGATCAGCTTGCGCTGTGGACGCTGCAGCAGTTGCGCCGGGAGACTCCGAGGGGTTCACGAGCGCGCACGCTGGATCGACAGATCGCGGTCACCTCGCTCGTTGCCGGCGATACCGTGCGCGCGCTGGAGGCCAGGGAGCGGTACGCCCGCGGACTGCCCGAGCGCTCGCCGGAGCGGCGACGTGCTCTCGCCGAGATGATTCGACTGGAGACGGCGACCGGCGCTCCCCTCGCGCTGCTCGACCGCTTCGCGGCCTTCCGCGAGGAGTTTCCGAACGCACCCGAAGCCGATCCGCTGGCGGTGGCGCTTTCGGCACGCTTTCGCGAGAACGGCGACCTGGAAACCGCAGCGTTCGTGCTGGAAGGGGTTCAGGGTCCGCTGAGCGCCCAGGAGCGCGCGTGGCTGGCGCTCGAGGCGGACAACCGGGAGAGCGCCCGGATCAACCTGATGCTCGCCGCGGGGGGACTGCCCGCGACCGAGGCTACGGCGATCGTGCAGCTGATCGGCATCCTGGACCGGGTGGGCGAGCAGGCGGCCGCGCTGGCGGGCAGGGTGGCCATCGCGCGCCACAGGGAGGGCGCCGGCGCGGCGTTCTCGCTGGTGACCGAAGCGGTGCACGCCCTGCCGCCGGACGACCAGCCGCCCCTCCTCGCCATGGCCGCCCGCATCGCCGACGAAATCGACCAGCAGAGCGAGGCAGCGCGCCTGCGCGAATCTCTGGCCGCCACCTTTCCGGAGTCGAGCGAGGCGCCGGAAGCCATCCTGCAGTTGGCCCGCTACCGGGCAACCACCCCCACCGGCGTGCCGGCCGCCATCGAGCTGCTCGAGGAACTCATTCTGGCCCGCCCCAACAGCGCGGTCGTGCCGGTGGCCCGCCGCGAACTGGAACGCCTGAGGGCGTCAGGAGGTGCATCGTGAACGATTCTTTCCGATCGAGAGGCGGGCGGTGCCTGGCCCGGACGACGCTGCTCGCGGCCCTGTTGCTGGCTCCGGGAGCCCTGCGGGCCCAGCATCTGCTGGTGCCGATGGACCAGGATCAGGACGATCACCTGAAGGCCTACGGCCTCACCTACTGGAGCCTCGAGCGGGGCGCGACCGCGGAGTGGCTGCTCAACTACCGGGACGGCGCCTTCCTCTTGCCGGACAGGCAGGACGTTCGTCGGGAAGCGGCGTTTCGCGGCGTCAGCATCGAGCCGGTTGGCGCCGCCGACGTAGCCGCGATACGCGCGCTGATCGCGCGCTCCAACATGGAGTCGGTGATCCTCGAGAAGGCGCCCAGCGTTGCGATCTACACGCCCGCCAACACGACGCCCTGGGACGACGCCGTGACGATGGCGCTCGAGTATGCAGGCATCACCTACGACAAGGTCTGGGATCCGGAGGTCCTGAACGGGGATCTGGAGAACTACGAATGGCTCCATCTCCACCACGAGGACTTCACGGGCCAGTATTCCAAGTTCTTCATCACGTACGCGGGAGCTCCCTGGCTGCAGGAGGAAGTGGCCCGAAACCAGGAGGTGGCGACCGCGTTCGGATATCCGCACGTGCCCGCGCTCAAGAAGGCGGTTGCGAGCGTGATTCTGGACTACGTCGAGGCAGGCGGCTTCCTCTTTGCCATGTGCTCGGCAACCGAGACGCTCGGCCTGGCCCTGGCGGCCCGGGATGCCGACATCGCGGCGGCCTTCGCCGACGGGACCCCGCCGGCCCTCGACGCCTCGGCACACATGCAGTGGGGTCGGGCGCTGGGGTTTCAGAACGCCGAAGTGCAGCTCTCTCCGTCGGTCAACGCGTTCAGCGACATCGACGGCCACCAGGTCAATACGCCCTGGCGGGAAGAACTCGGCACGTTTTCGCTCTTCGAGTTCTCGGCCAAGCTGGATCCCGTGCCGTCGATGCTGACGCAGAGCCATGAGGACGTGCTCTCCGACTTCTACGGGCTAACCACGTCCTTCCGCCTGGACCGCATCAAGCCGGGCGCCATCGTCCTGGCGCAGGAGGGCGGATGGGCCAAATACCTCCACGGGAACCGGGGCGAGGGAACCTGGACCTTCTACGGCGGGCACGATCCGGAAGACCCCGAGCACCAGATCGGCGATCCCCCCACGGATCTCTCGCTGCACGCCAACTCAGGCGGCTATCGCCTGATCCTGAACAACGTCCTCTTCCCGGCGGCTCGCAAGAAGCAGCGCAAGACCTGACGCCGACGGCAGGGAAGATCATACTCCGGACCTCCGCCCCGTGACCGCCGAGCGGACTCGTCCGCGGCCCGATCTCGTCCTCGCTCGCGAGGCGGCGGGCCGCATGCGCGAGCAGATCGCGCGGGCGGGCGGGCGCGAGGTCAGCTTTCTCGCCACCGTGACCCCCGAGCGCGTCATCGTTGACCCGCGCACCGTGGCCCGTGGCAATCGAGCCGCCGTGCTCGCCGCCGCCAACGACGCGCGCACCGGCGAGATCATGCTGCACAACCACCCCTCGGGGGTGCTGGAGCCCTCCGACGCGGACCTCCACGTGGCCGGACAGCTCTACGAGCAGGGCGTCGGCAGCGCCATCGTCGACAACCTGGCGCGGGCGCTGTACGTGGTGGTGGAACCGCCGCCGCCGTCGTCGCTCGAACCCCTGGATATCCCCGAACTGGAGGCGGTGGCCGCCCCGGGCGGCGCGCTGTCGCGCCTGCACGGGCGCTATGAGGATCGTCCGGGCCAGCGCGCCATGCTGGCGGAGGTGGCGCGGGGATACAATCAGGGAGGGGTGACCCTGGTGGAGGCCGGCACCGGCACCGGAAAGTCGGTCGCCTATCTGCTCCCCGCGGCCCGCTGGGCGATCCGCAACAAGGAACGCACGGTCGTCTCCACCAACACCATCAACCTGCAGGAACAACTCGTCGCCAAGGATCTTCCCCTCGTGCGCGAGCTTCTGGGAGAGGACTTCCGCTGGGCGCTGATGAAGGGCCGGGGGAACTACATCTCCATCCGCCGCGCGCACCTGGCGGCGGAAGGCGCGGCCACCCTCTTCGAGGAGGACCGCACCCGCGAAGTCAACGGGCTGCTCGACTGGATCGCCGCAACGGAGGACGGATCGCTCGCAGACCTGGCGACTGCCCCGTCCCGCGAAGTATGGGAGGAAGTGCAGTCCGACTCCGACATCTGCCTGCACGCCCGCTGCCCGCACTTCCAGTCCTGCTTCTACCAGCGCTCGCGCCGGGTTGCGGCATCGGCCGACGTGCTGGTGGTGAACCACCACCTGCTGTTCTCCGACCTCTCCCTGCGCATCGTCACCGACAACTTCACCCAGTCCGCGGCGCTGCCGGCGTACCGGCGACTGATTCTCGACGAAGCGCACAACGTCGAGGACGCCGCCACCAGCCACTTGGGTGCAAGCCTGAGCCGAAAAGGGCTGGGCGCCACGCTGACCCGCCTGGAACGCGTGGCGGGCGTGGTGCGCCGCAAGCTCACCGGCCTGCCCACGGCTACGGAGGATGGCGTGCGGCCGGAGGGCTCCCTGGCACGTCCCGCCGCAAAACCGCTTCTGGACCGCCTGACGGACCGGGTGCTCCCATCGCTCACGCAGGCGCGCGCGGCATTCCAGGCCTTCTTCGAGATCCTCGACGAGATGACGCCCCTCCCCGGAGGCGTGCGCGTCAGGCTGGGTTCCGAGCAACTCCCCGAACCGATCGACCGGGCTCGCGTGCATGAGAACTTCAGCGCGCTGCTGGACGCGCTCGCTGGGCTGGCCCGCGAACTTTCGGAACTGTCCCTGCGCATCGAGCTCACCGACGAGTGGCGCGAACCGCTGGAGGGCAGGATCCTCGATCTGCGCAGCATCGAGCGCCGCCTGACCAATGCTTCGCGGAGCCTGCGCCTCGTCCTGGATCCGGCGGAAGACGGACAGCGATACGTTCGCTGGGTGGAGCAGAGAAGCGCCCGGCGCGGCAAACGGCGCAATCTGCACCTCGCCGCCGCGCCCATCGAGCTGGACGAACTGCTCAGAGAACAGTTGTTCGAGCGCGTTCGCACCACCGTGCTCACCTCCGCGACCCTGACCACGCGCAAGGACTTCAGCTTTCTGCGAAGACGTCTCGGGCTCGCCGGCGATACCGGGGAGGTGGGCGCCCTGAAGGTCGATGAAGCACGCATCGACTCTCCTTTCGACTTCGGTGCGCAGACCCTGCTTTGCGTCCCGTCGGACCTGCCCCGGCCATCGTTCGGAATTTCCGCGGGAAGCGGTTCCTTCGATCGTGCCACGGCCCGGGCGGTGGCCGCGCTCGCCGACATCTCCGGGGGTGGGCTGTTCGCCCTCTTCACCTCGCATCGATCCCTGCGCGCGGTGGCGAAGGCGCTCAGGGCGGAGGGAGCGGGATCCTGGCCGCTGCTGGTGCACGGCGAGGATGACCGGTCCCGGCTCCTGGCCCGCTTCGTCGAGGCGGGCAACGCCATCCTGCTGGGCACGTCCTCCTTCTGGGAGGGAGTGGACGTGCCCGGCCGCCCCCTGCGCGCACTGCTCATCCAGAAGCTTCCGTTCAGCGTCCCCACGGATCCCGTGGTCGAGGCACGCATGGAAGCCATCGAGGCGGCCGGAGGGAATCCGTTCCAGGAGTTCATGCTGCCTCAGGCGGCGCTTCGCCTGCGCCAGGGATTCGGTCGCCTGGTGCGCTCGCGCCGGGACCGGGGGGCCGTGGTGCTGCTGGACTCGCGCATCGTCAAGTACCGCTACGGCCGCTACCTGCTCGACTCGCTCCCCCCGGCGCCGCTCGCCCACGGGCCCTGGCGCCGCGTGGAGGAGTACTTGCGCGCATTCTACGAGCCCGCCGGCGAACCGCAGGCCGCGCAGCACACCGGATAGGCAAGAGCCGGGACACGGCCGGCAGCTTGTCCCCCGCGACCAACGGGGTACATTACCAGCGTTCGCGGTCTCCCCTTCACGCGACAGAGGTCCTGCCTCTGCGCGGCACCCGAATCGGGCTCTGATTCCATGAAACGGATCGCCGGCATACTCGTCGCAGCCTTCTACGCGGTCATAACCTTCCTGGCCTTCGGCCACTCGGCGGATGGATGGGCCGGCGGGCACGCCGACCTGGGCTTCTGGTGGGCCGTGATCGGTGGCTTCCTCGCCGTCGCCGGATTGGGGGCATTGGTCGGCACGCTTCTGCACACGCGCCGGAGGAACCGCTTGCCATCGGGCGGTTAGAAGGCCGAAACCGCGCGCGGCTGCCTCGGACGGGTCCCGATTCGACCTCTGATCACCTCAACCACGGAAAGCACGGGCGCGTCCCCATGAGCCTGAAGAATATCCCCACCAAGATCGTGTGCGTAGGAAAGAACTATGCGCTCCACGCACAGGAGCTGGGCACCGAGGTTCCCCCTGAGCCGATCATCTTCCTGAAGCCGGTTTCCTCGCTGCTGGCCTCCGGCGAGACCATCCGGATGCCTTCGTGGGCCGGGCGGGTGGACTTCGAGGGAGAGATCGCGTTGGTGGTGGGGAAGCGTGCCCGCGGGGTGGCGCGCGAGGATGCCTGGGACGTGGTCGATTCCATCGTCCCGCTGAACGACGTGACCGCGCGCGAGCTGCAGCGCAGGGACGGACAGTGGACGCGCGCCAAGAGCTTCGACACCTTCTGCCCCGTGGGTGAACCGGTCCCGGTGGCCGACGTGGATGTCGGCCAGCTCGAGGTGATCACGCGCGTCAACGGGCACGTGCGCCAGCACGCCCATGTGAACACCATGGTGTTCCCGATCCCCGAGCTGGTCCGCTTCATCACCGCGGTCATGACCCTCGAGCCGGGGGACCTGATCGCGACCGGCACGCCCGACGGCATCGGACCGCTCGCTCCCGGCGACCGGGTCGAAGTCGAGATCCCGGGCGTCGGGACGGTGGCCAACCCGGTGGCGGTGGAGGAGGTCGATTCGAGCTGATGAGGGATGCGCCCGCGGCCCGCTCGATCGCCTCCTCCGGGGCTCCCCGGTGGGTGCGCTGGGTCGCGGCAGCCATCTCCGTGGCGACGCATGCGATCGTGATTCTGGTCTATCCGCATCTGAACCCCGAGGCGGCGCCCGCTCTCCCGCCCCTGCCTGTCTTCGTACCAGCCAGCCAGGACGGCATGCAGATCGTGCAGCTGCTCGAACTCGAGGAAGCGACCCCGGAGCCTGCTCCGGAGCCGGAGCCCGAGGTCGTCCCGGCGCCCGAGCAAGCGGAGCTTCCGGAGGACGCGAGTCCGACGGTCGTCGTGGCCGACGTCGAAGTCCCGGCAGGCGACCCGCGCACCGCCGCGGAGCGGTTGCGGCCCTTCATGAACAACCCCGAGGTCTGGCGCCCCATCGACCCGGAGTTGCTCGACCTCACCCTCGAGGAGCGCGCCCGCTTCGAGATGGCCGCGGTCCTCGAGCTCTGGATCGACTCGATCACGACCGCAGAGGCCGCCCGGGTCGCCGCGATGGACTGGACCTACACGGACGCCGACGGCGGCCGCTGGGGATTCTCCCCGGGCAAGATCCACCTGGGCAACATTACGCTCCCGCTTCCCTTCCAGTTCGGTCCCAACCCCTCGCGCATCAACGAGCTGCGGGAACGCGACTGGGAATGGATGGAGCTGCAGCGGGGCGCGGTTGCGGCCGCCGTGGAGCAGTCCTGGAAGGACCGCGCGCGGGCGATCCGTGAACGCATGGACACCGAGCGCGCGGTGGCGCGCGGGGATTCGGTGCGCCGCCCGCCGGGGACATGACCGACCTCAACCTGCCGCCCCGTCTCGATCCCGGCCGGATCGAACCACGCATCTACCGCCGCTGGCTCGACGGCGGGTACTTCCGCATGACCGCCGAGCGGGCCCGGGAGCAGGGCACCGAGCCGTTCGTGGTCGTCATCCCGCCCCCCAACGTGACCGCGGTCCTGCACATGGGGCACGGGCTCAACAACACCATCCAGGACGTGCTGGTGCGATGGCGCCGCATGCAGGGACGGGCGGCCCTCTGGGTCCCCGGCACCGACCACGCCGGCATCGCCACCCAGAACGTGGTCGAGCGCCAACTCGCCGCCGAGGGCAAAACCCGCCACGACCTCGGCCGTGAAGCCTTCCTCGCGCGTACCTGGGAATGGATCGACAGGACCGGCGGCCTGATCCTCGAGCAGTTGCGCGCGATCGGCTGTTCGTGCGACTGGGAACGCACTCGCTTCACGCTCGAGCCGGCGTTGAGCAAAGCCGTGCGCACCGTGTTCGTGCGCCTCTTCGAGAAGGGCCTGGTCTATCGCGGCGAGTACATCGTCAACTGGTGCCCCCGCTGCCTGACCGCGCTTTCCAACGAGGAAGCCGAGGGGCATGAGGTCGAAGGGACGCTTTACGATCTGCGCTATCCTCTGGAAAAGGCCGCCTGGGACCGCGCCGCCGAGGCACGCCGCCTGGGCGGATCGCTGGACCGCGCGGACGATGGCTCCTGGTATCTGACGGTTTCCACGACGCGCCCGGAGACCATGCTGGGCGACACCGCCGTGGCGGTCAATCCGCAGGATGAGCGCTACGCCGGACTCATCGGCGCCCAAGCCGTGCTTCCGCTGGCCGGCCGTCGCATCCCCATCGTCGGCGACGATTTCGTCGATCGCGATTTCGGTACCGGGATGGTGAAGGTCACGCCCGCGCACGACATCAACGACTTCGAGATCTCTCGCCGCTCCGGGGCTCCGCTCCTGAACATCCTCACCCGGGATGCGCGTCTGAACGAGAACGTCCCGCCGGCCTTTCGCGGGATGAGCCGCGAGGAGGGACGCGGCGCCGTGCTGAAGGCGCTGGAGGCGGGCGGATTGGTAGCCGGCTCGAAGCCGCACCCGCACACCGTGCCGCGCTGCTATCGCTGCGACACGGTGGTCGAACCCCGGTTGAGCAAGCAGTGGTTCGTGCGCATGGAACCGCTCGCCGAACCGGCGCTCCAGGCTTCGCGCGACGGCGTCGTGACCTTCGTCCCCGAGCGACGCCGCAACGACTACGAGAAGTGGATGGAGAACATCCGCGACTGGTGCGTCTCGCGGCAGTTGTGGTGGGGGCACCGCATCCCCGTCTGGTACTGCGGGTGCGACAACATCTTCGCCGCGCTGGAGGACCCGGACGCCTGTCCGACCTGCGGCTCCGGGGACCTGGAGCAGGATCCCGACGTGCTCGATACCTGGTTCTCGTCCTGGCTGTGGCCCTTCTCGGTTTTCGGGTGGCCCGAGGAATCCGAGGACCTCGATGTCTTCTACCCCGGGCACGTCCTCTCCACCGCCCCGGAGATCCTCTTCTTCTGGGTCGCCCGGATGATCATGTCCGGGTTCGAAGTCATGGGGGAGACGCCCTTCACCCAAGTGTATCTGCACGGCACGGTGCGCGACATCAGCGGGCACAAGATGTCCAAGTCCCGCGGCAACGGGATCGATCCGCTCGAGGTGGTCAGGCGCTTCGGAGCCGATGCGCTGCGCTATACGATGGTGGCCGAATGCGGGGTGGGAGCGGACATCCGCCTGGACCACACCGATCTGGAGGCTTCGTTCGCGCCGGGGCGCAACTTCGCCAACAAGCTCTGGAACGCCGGCCGCTTTACGCTCGCGAACCTCGGGGACGAACCAGCTCCGCGTCCCGAGGATGTGGAGGAGGATCTGGAGCTGGCCGACCGCTGGATGCTGTCGCGATTGTCCGTCTCCTGCCGGGAGGTGACGCAGGCGCTCGAAGCGTTCCGGCTGCACGAGGCCGCGGAGCGGCTGCGCCAGCTCTTCTGGGGCGAGTTCGCCGACTGGTACCTGGAGATGGTCAAGCCCCGCCTTCGCGGCGATGCGGGGGAGGCGAGCCGGACGGCGGCCAGGGCGACGCTGGCCCGCGCCTTCGACACCATCCTGAGGCTGCTTCACCCCGTCGTGCCGTTCGTTACCGAGGCGCTGTGGGAACGGTTGCGGCTTCCGGAGGGCGCCGAACGCCCTCCCGCGCTGATGGTGGCGCCGTGGCCCGAGGCGCAGTCCCGGTGGGAGGCGCCCGGGGTGGAACGTGAGATGGCGGCTCTGCAGGAACTCATCACCGGGGTTCGGCGCCTGCGCAAGGAATACGGGGTCGGGGAGGGCCGGCGGGTAAGGGTTGTCCTCACCTCGGTGCCCCCCGGTTTCACGGAGACGCTGGCCGCCGGGGCAGAGGCGATCGCGAGGCTCGCGCGCGTCGAGGCGGTGATGCTCGACGGAAGGCCTCGCGGCGTAGGCGCGCATGCGGTCCTGCAGAACGGCGCCGAAGTCTTCATTCCGCTCGAGGACGTCATCGACCTGGACCGGGAGCGGGACCGCCTCCGGCGGGAGGTCGCGCGCCTCGGCGGACAGATGCACGGGGCCCGGCGCAAGCTGGCCAACCGGAATTTTCTCGAGCGCGCGCCCGAACGGGTTGTGGCCCACGAGCGCGACAAGCTCGCCAGTTTCCGCGAACAGCACGACAAGCTGCAGGAGAAACTGGCGGCGCTGGCGCACCGGTGATCCCCGCATTCGAACGGCCGCGGGGCAGGGATCCGGGGCGGACGCCCCTGCTGCTGCCCGCTCTGCTCGGCGCGCTGATGGCGGGGTGTGCGCGCGAAGCCACCCCTCCCGGCGGCCCTCCCGACCGGCTTCCCCCGATCGTGATCCTGAGCGAGCCGGATACATTCTCCACCGTTGAGCCCTTCCGTTCTCCGGTGACCCTCCGCTTCAGCGAGCGCATCAGCGAGCGACCCAGCGCGGGCACCCTGGACCAGTCGGTGGTGGTGTCGCCGGCCTCGGGCGAGGTGCGCGTGTCGCACGGCCGCGAGGGACTCACGGTGCGCGCTCTGGGCGGATTCGAGGCCGGGCACATCTACCGCGTGACGGTGCTGCCGGTCATTCAGGACATGTTCGGCAATGCCCTTCAGGAACCCTTCGAACTGTTTTTCTCGACCGGGCCGGAGTTCACCCCCAACGTTGTCGCGGGCTCGGTCGTCGACCGGCTTACGGGCGAGCCCCTTCGTGACGCGCGGGTGGATGCGGCGGTCGCCGAAAGCGGCGTGGTGCACACCGCCGTCACCGACAGCGCGGGGATCTTCGCGCTGCGCTACCTGCCGGCGGGCGACTATGTGGTGAGCGCCTACCTGGACCGCAACCGGAACGCCCAGCCCGACTTCACCGAGCCCCAGGGAACGCGTCCGGCCCCATTGAACGGCGCTGGCGAAGCCGCCGACACGACGATTGTGCTCGAGGTCGCGCTGCTGGCGCGCGACACCACCTCGGCCCGGCTCGCGCGCGTTACCGTCGAGGACTCCATCAGCCTCGGCGTCTCCCTCGACGACTACCTCGATCCGGAACTCCCATTGGACGATGTGCGCGTCGTGGTCACTTCCGACAGCGTCGACGCGCCCGGAGCCCTGGCCGTCCTCCATCAGCACGAGGCGGACGCCTATCGGAGCGCGCTGGCCGACAGCCTCGCGCGGGAACAAGCCGTTCGGGACAGCGTGGCGCAGGCGCAGGCGGATTCGGCGGCGCAGGCGGAGGCTGCGGCAGGGGATACAACGGCGGCAGCCGATCCCGAAGCCGCACCCGGGCCGGCCGAGACGGAACCCGCCCCGCCGCCCGCTCCGGCGGCGCAGGACGCGCCGGAAGCCGGGGAGGCGGAGCAGGAAGAGCCCACGGCGCAGCAAACCTTCGTCGTTATCCTGGACGGGGTGTTGGTCCCCGAGGTGCCCTACGAGGTCGAGATATCGAACATCACCAACATCAACGGCGTGGGGGGAGGCGGGGGCACCGTCGGCTTTACCCGTCCCGCCCCGCCCCCGCCCCCCGAAGACACCACGCAAGCCGAGGCGGACAGCGTTGCCACGGATACCATCCCGGCGGCCCCTGGCGACACGCTCCCTCCCGCCGACTCGACTGCTCGCGACACCATTCCCGCGGCAGCGGACGCCCCCGGGGAAGCAACGCCCGACGACACGCTGACCGTCCCGGCCGACTCGACCGCTCGCGACACCATTCCGCTTCCGGCCGACTCCGTCCGCAGGGACACGATCCCGTCGCCGGCCGCAGACTCCCTGCGCCGCGACACGGTTTCGGCACCACCGGGAGATTCGGTGCGCCGCGACACCGTCGCGCTTCTCCCGGCCACCAACCTCCCCTTGCGCGCCAGGCGGGCGCGGATGCCGCCGGCGCGGAGCCGGTTCTCCCGCGGTTCGCCGCCGCGCACGGCGCGATGACCGATCCGCGCCGCCACCTGCCGAGCGTCGACCGGGCGCTGGCTTCCACCGCCTTCGCCGCGCTGCTCGCCGAGCATCCGCGCCAGCGGATCGTCCACCACCTGCGCTCGGCGCTGGACCACGCCAGGGAGGATCTCGCGCGCGGAACCGGCCACGCGCCGCCGGACATCGGCGACTTCGCCGGCGAGGTCGAAAAGGCGCTGGTCCTGGACGGCATCCCCTCCCTCCGGCCGGTGATCAACGCCACCGGCGTGGTGCTCCACACCAACCTGGGCCGGGCGCCCATCGCGCCTGCCGCCCGCTCCGCCATGGCCCGCGCCGCGCGCGGGTACGGCAACCTGGAGTTCGACCTGGAGCGCGGGAGCCGCGGGTCGCGCTACGTGCACTGCGTACAACTCCTGCGGGAACTCACGGGGGCCGAAGCCGCGCTCGTGGTCAACAACGCCGCCGGCGCGCTCGTGCTGGGCATGAACACCCTCGCAGCGGGGAAGGAAGTCGCGGTCTCGCGGGGAGAACTGGTAGAGATCGGAGGCGGCTTCCGCATACCGGAGATCCTGGTACGCAGCGGGGTCCGGCTGCGCGAAGTGGGCTCCACCAACCGCACCCGCGTCGGCGACTACCAGGCAGCGCTCAACACCGGCGAGGTCGCGGCGCTGCTCAAGGTGCACCGCTCCAACTTCCGCATCGAGGGGTTCACCGAAGAGGCCGGCGTTGCCGAGCTGGCCGAGCTGGCCGATCGCCTGGGTGTCCACTTCTTCCACGACCTGGGCACCGGGCTGATGATGGACCCCGCCGCGCTCGGCCTTCCGGGAGAACCGCGGGTGGCCGACAGCCTGGCGAACGGTGCTCACGTGGTCGGCTTCTCGGGGGACAAGCTGCTGGGCGGCCCGCAGGCCGGCATCCTCGTGGGACGGGGGGAGCCGATCGCGAGGATGCGGCAGAACCCGCTCTGCCGCTCCCTGCGCGTCGACAAGGTGACGCTGGCGGGGCTCGAGGCGACCCTGCGCCTCTACAGGGATCCCGGCCGCGCGCTGAGGGAGATCCCGGCGCTGCGCATGATCGCCGCCTCTCCGGGGGAGCTGCTCGAGCGGGCTACCCGCCTCGCCGCCGCTCTCGAAGCCCGGGGCGTGCCAGGCCGCGTGAGGCGCGGAACTTCGCTGGTGGGGGGCGGCACCTGTCCGGGGGTCGCCCTCGACACGTTCGTCGTGGAACCGGACACCGGTGCGCGATCCGTGTCCGCCGTCGCCGGGCGCCTGAGACGCGGCGATCCGCCGGTGCTTGCGCCCGTGGAAGCCGATCGCCTCATCCTCGATCCTCGTACTGTCGAGCCGGAAGAGGAGTCGCTGCTCGTGGAGCGGGTTGTGCGCGCGTGCCTTCCGGACGAGGATTAAGGCACGATGTGTGCGGGCCCGCAAGGCGCCGGCGCGCGAGCCGGACAAGGGGCCGGCGGGGAAGGGGAACACCGGCGCGCCAGCCGGGTTTTTCCCGTTGACCCGTCAACTGATGGAGTCGCACCCTCAGGAGCAAGACCATGCAGATCACCCTGACGCCCGAAGCTACCGAGAAGATCAGGCAGTTTCTGGAGGAACACGATCCCAGGTCCGCCGCCGGGCTGCGTGTCGCCGTGCTCCCGGGCGGTTGTTCCGGTTTCCAGTACGGACTGAACATCGAAGAGGCTCCCGAAGACGACGACGAAGTGCTGGAGCTGGACGACTTCCGGGTATTCGTGGATCCCTTCAGCGCCCAGTACCTCGAGGGCGTACAGATCGACTATGTGTCCAGCATGATGGGACAAGGCTTCAGCTTCACCAATCCCCAGGCTTCGGGCGGATGCGGCTGCGGAAGCTCCTTCACGGTCTGATCCCGTTTCCGGTCCGAGCGGACCGCCCCAGGACCCCCGTGACGAACCCATCCCGCAGGTGATCCGTCTAAGGACCTTCACCGGCGCGGACGGCTTCCAGCAGAACGCGTGGCTGGCGATCTGCGATGCAACCCGCGAGACGCTGGTCATCGATCCGGGCGCAGCGGCGCCAGACATGTGCCGCGCGATCGAAGCGGACCATCTGGACGTAAAGGCCGTCGTGCTGACCCACGCCCACCTGGACCACGTCGAGGGGGTGCCCGACATCCGTACCGTCACGGACGCCCCGATCTTCCTCCACCCGGCCGATGGTTTCCTCTACCGGGCCGCGACCGAACAGGCGACTGCCTTCGGGGTGCACGCGCCGCGGCTGCCCGCCGTCGACGAAGCGCTTGCCCACGGGGACGAGCTCCGTTTCGGGAAGTGCGCCTTCCGCGTGCGCCACGCCCCCGGTCACTCTCCCGGTCATGTCGTGCTGGTCAATGAGGACGAGCGGATCGCCGTAGTGGCGGACGTCGTCTTCGCGGGTTCGATCGGACGCACCGACCTGCCGGGTGGAGACATGCAGCAGTTGCTGCACTCGATCCGCGAACAGGTGCTGACGCTCCCCGACGACACCCGTCTTCTGACCGGGCACGGTCCCGAGACCACGGTGGGATGGGAGCGCCGAACCAATCCCTTTCTGATGCCCTTCCAGGGAGGCGAGTTCGTGTGAGCCTGCCCGTGGCGGTGTTCGCGTCCGGTTCAGGCTCGAACCTGCAGGCCATCCTCGACTATCACGCCGGCCTCGACGCACCCCCCTGGCGCGTTGAGCTGGTCGTAAGCGACCAGGAAGACGCCAGGGTGCTCCAGCGCGGCCGCCATGCCGGGATTCGGGCTCGCTTTCTCCCGGTCGCCGGGCGATCGTCCGGCGATGTCGCGGGCGAAACGCTCGACCTCCTCCGCTCCAGCGAAATCGGGTTCGTCGCGCTGGCGGGTTACCTCCGGCTGATTCCCGCGCCTGTCGTCGCGGCGTTCCGCGAGCGGATGGTCAACATCCATCCCGCCCTTCTCCCGGCGTTCGGAGGGAAGGGGATGTACGGGATGCGCGTGCACGAGGCGGTGCTGGCTGCCGGTGCGACGGTAACCGGGCCCACCGTGCACTTCGTGGACGAGGAGTACGATCGGGGCCCGATCATCGCCCAGTGGCCGGTGCCGGTGCGGGCGGACGATGACCCACACACGCTCGCCGCCCGCGTGCTTCGCGTCGAGCATCTCCTCTATCCCCGGGTGGTGGACCAACTGGGCCGAGCGCTCGCCCGAGGGTGCCGGCCGGCGCCGTTTTCGCCGCCTGGAACTGCCTTCCTGGCGCATTCACGGGGCACCGTCGACCTTGAGCGCGCGATTTCCGCCGGCTTCACGGAGGTTGGGGGTCGGCTCCGCACGACACAGGAGCGAACATGACTCGACGACGGGCGCTGCTGAGCGTCTCGGACAAGAGCGGCATCGAAAAGTTCGCCCGCGGTCTCGTCCGCCGCGGATGGGAGATCGTCTCGACCGGGGGCACGGCGCGCGCGCTCGCCGACGCGGGGCTCCCTGTCAGGCAGGTGGCGGAAGTCACCTCACACCCGGAAATGATGGACGGGCGGGTCAAGACCCTGCACCCCGCTATCCATGCGGGAATCCTAGCCCGGAGCGGGAACAGGGACGACACGGCCGCGCTCGCCGGACAGGGCTACGCGCCCGTGGGCCTGGTGGCGGTCAACCTGTACCCGTTCCGGGAGACGGTGGCGAGAGGCGGCGTGTCGGTGGGTGATGCGATGGAGCAGGTGGACATAGGCGGACCCACCATGATCCGCGCGGCGGCGAAGAACCACGCCGATGTCTGGGCCGCGGTGGATCCCGCCGACTACCCGCGCGTGCTCGCGGCCCTGGACCGGGAGAAAGACAGCCCGGCGCTGCGCCGGGAGCTGGCGGTGAAGGTGTTCGCGCACACGAGCGGATACGACGATGCCGTGGCGGGATGGTTGGGGAAGGCCGGCGGGAGCGGAGGCGGCATGTTCCCGGCCCGCCTCGCGTTGTCCGCCGAACTGCAAGGCACGCTGCGCTACGGCGAGAACCCGGACCAGGAGGCCGCGTTCTACCGCTGGCGCGGACACGGAGTCGCCGGCCTGGCCGGCCTCGAGCAGCTCCACGGCAAGGCGCTCTCCTACAACAACTATCTCGACCTCGACGGCGCTCTCCAGTGCCTCGCTCCGTTCGCTTTCTCGGCGCGCCCCGCCGTGTGCATCGTCAAGCACACCACGCCCGCGGGGATGGCGCTCGCGGAGACGCTGGAAGAGGCCTATCTGCGTGCCCTGCGAACCGACCCGGTGAGCGCCTTCGGGTCCGTGATCGCGGTCAACCGGCGCATTGACGGCGCCACGGCCGCGCACATGTCGGAACTCTTTATCGAGTGCCTGGTCGCGCCCGCCTTTGACGACGAGGCCATGGAGATCCTGGCCCGCAAGTCCGGCCTGCGCCTGCTGGCCATGTCCGGTGACCCGGTTGCGGCCGCCGACTTGCCGCTCGACCCGGACCGCGTCGACTGGTGGCGGGAAGCCCCGTCCGAACACCGCGCTTCGGCAGCGTTCCTCGCGGCGCACGGCCGCCTCCCCGAACCGCGCACGCTGCGCACCGTCTCCGGCGGCCTGCTGGCGCAGTCGGTTCCATCGCCGCCTTTCTACGGGCTTGAGAGCGCGGAGTGGAAGGTCGTGACCCGCCGCACGCCCTCCGCGCGTGAACTCGACGACCTGGACTTCGCCTGGTCGGCGGTCGCGGGGGTGAAGTCGAACGCAATCCTGCTCGCGCGCGATGGCGCCACTCTGGGCATCGGCATGGGACAGGTGAGCCGGGTGGACGCCTCCGAGCTCGCGGTCAGAAAGGCCGCCGCCGCCGGGCTCGACCTTTCCGGGTGCGCCCTCGCCTCCGATGCCTTCTTCCCCTTCCGGGACGGTGTCGACGCAGCAGCGGCGGCCGGTGTTCGCGCCATCGTGCAACCAGGCGGTTCGATCCGCGACGAAGAGGTCATCGCCGCAGCGGACGAGCACGAGGTCGCGATGGTCTTCACGGGAAGGCGGCTCTTCCGGCACTGACGGGAGGCGGTTTTCCCGCCGGCCGACCTCGAACGGCCATCGGAGCCGCTGCGACGGCACCGGCCGGCAGGCCCGGCGTCCCGCGGGTCAGTTCGCGAATACGTCCAGTTTCAGATACGTGATCCGTCCCGCGATCCCGTAGGGCGACTCGGGGGCGTAGTTCAGGGACCAAAGCTGCGCGACATGGTCGTCCGGGAGCTGGGCCGGCAGCTTGTCGAACAGGTTGTTCGCACCCAGCCCTACCCGGATCCGGCCGTCGATCGTGAACGTGACTTCGACGTCCGCGATGGCCGCGCCGCTGATTTCGGTCGGATCTTCGAACACGGTGGGCACCATGATCGACCCCATGCGTCGCATGCGAACGCGGGCGCCGAGGCCCGACGCCCATCTCACGTCGCCGCTGAAGGCGATGCGCGTCCCGGGTTGAGCCCGGGTGATGAGCATCGTCTGCGTATCGCGGATGAAATGGGGGTTCCGGTTTGCGGTGATCGCCGTCTCGTTCCGGTGCAGACTGGCCGAGAGATCCGCGGCGCCCCACTCCATTTCGCGGAAGCGCCAGCCGGCCACGATGTCCAATCCCCGGGTGCGCGTGTCGATCGCGTTCGTCCAGAACGCCACCGCATCCACCGGTCGGCCCTGGAACTGCGCGTTGGCGCGCAGGCCGTGCTCGGCGCCGAGCGCCTCCGTGAGAGCGATCGCGTCTTCGACTGCCACGCGATAGTAGTCTGCGGTCAAACGGAATCCGCTCTGGTGCGCGAAGACCAGGCCTCCCGTGAGGCTGAGAGACGTCTCGTGGCCAAGCGAGCAGGCCTCGAAGTCCGCGCAGGCGATGGGATCGCCTTCGGGGAGAAACCCGTTCGTGCGCAGCCCGGCGCTGCTGCCTACGAAACCCAACGTGTTGAAGCCGCGCTGGGGCAGGCCCGGTGCCCGAAATCCGGTCGAGACCGCGGCCCGCAGGGCGATTCCCGACTCCCCCAGCTCAAGCCGGGTCGCCAGCCTGGCCGTGAGCGATCTGCCGGCGTCGCTGTAGTTCTCGAAGCGCAGCGCTCCTCCCAGCGTGAGCGCCTCGTCCCGGGGCCTGATCTCCGAGTCCGCATAGACGCCCACGCTGAGCCGGTCCCGTTCGCTCTCGACCGCGGACTGCGGGCTGTAGCCCGGGTAGCCCTGCATGCCGCAACTCGCCACCTCGGATCCATCCACGTTCAAGTCGTGCGCGGCGGGAAAGCTGCCGGCGGTATTGCCGGGCCCGCAGCCATAGCTCACGGGATCACCCGCGTCCATCCAGTAGCTTTCGCCGCGCAATGCCGCGCCCACGGCCAGCAGCCCCGGACTCGAACCCAGTTCCAGGTCGCGCTGGGCGTCGGCGTTCAGGTGCAATTGGCGAAGGGTCAGCGTCCCGCTGTGGGCCGAGCGGGGCCCCGCGGCGGCGCCGATTTCCGCAGCCGACGCCGCTGGATTGCCGGCGAGGTGCGCCGCGGCGTATGACGGGTTGATGGAGTTGGCCACGTCGAACGCGAAGCGACCCTGGCCGAAGCCGGCACTCAGTTCGGCCGACCACGCATCCAGCTCTCCCCGGAGCCCCGCGACCAGCGAAGCATCCACGAGGTCGGACTCCTCGGTAGGAAAAAAGCCGTCGGGGTACACGTAGGAGACGTTGCGAGGCACCCAGTCGGCCTTCCGGTACAGGCCGTCCGACACCGCGCTGCGGCGCGAAAAGCTGCCGAAGGCGAAGAGCTCCGCCGTCTCGCCGATGGGCAGTGCGGCATTCGCCATCACCGCGCCCCCCTCGTAGTCCGGTTCACCGTTGCGCGACAGGTACATCACCTTGCCCCCGTCCGCACACGGCGGATAGGCCGGATTCGGACCGAAGCAGGCAGGTGCTTCGCCACCCCTCTGGCTGGGCGTCTGCCGCGAGTATTCCCCCGTGAAGTTCAGGAATCCGCCGCGCTCCCCCAGCCCCAGCCCGACATTCCCGGAGGTCAGGAGCCGTTCGCCGTCTCCGAAAGAGGTGCGGCCCAGGTACGTGGACCACCTGGAGCCGGCGGCCGCATCCCTCAGGACGACGTTGATGACCCCGGCAATGGCGTCCGACCCGTACTGCGAGGCTGCACCCTCGCGTAGAACTTCGATGCGTTCGATGGCATGAATCGGGATGGCGCGCAGGTCGGTGCCGGTGGTGCCCATGCCCAGCATGGTGAGCACCTTGGCAAAGGCTATCCCGTGCCGGCGCTTGCCGTTGATCAGCACCAGCACCTGATCCGGGTTCATCCCGCGCAGCGTGGCCACGTGGAACGCCGCACCGTCGCCTACCGTCAAGCGCGTCGAGTTGAACGACGGCGCCATCCTCCCCAGCGCTTCGCCGAGATCGATGTCACCCAGGCGGGATAGCTCCTCGGAGCCGTAGATGTCCACCGGGACGGGGAGAAGCACCGGATCCCGTATCTGTGCCCGCGAACCGACCACGACCAGCAGGGAGTCCACGGCCAGAACCGTGTCCGGGAGTTCCTGTCCCACCGCCGGCGATGCCATCAGTGCCGGGAAGCTGCAGACGACCACCATCAGCACCGAGCCGCCGCGCGCCGACGTCCGATGGAGGCGGCAGTGCTTCGCGCGAGGCCGACGGGAGGGGAGCCGCACTGACAAACCGGCCATGGTGTCCTCCAACATGAGGCGCGTGAACGCGTGCGGATAACGCGCTGCCGGTTGCATGATGGAAACGGGTCCGAATGGCGGCAAGGCTCTTCCCGCGTTCCGCCTCCGCCGACCGGACGCTACACCGGGTTCGGTGTCGGTTACGCGGCTCTTGATTCCGGCGGCGAGCTGCGACGGTCTCGAATGGTGCCGGTCTCGCGATGCTGGGCAACCAAACGGGTCAGCTGAGCACGCGAAAGCCCGGTCACCCTGGAGAGGAACGTCTTCAGCAAGCTCTTGTCGCGCTTCCTGAGGTCGTGGTATTTGAATTTGTCCAGTGTCTTGCGGATGAAATCGTATATGGATTCACGGTTTTCGGTCCCCAACCCCGGGGCGTCGGCGACGTTCAGGAAGCGCCGAACCTGGTTGAGAGTGCGAAGACGCGTAATGCGGCGCATCACAGTTCACTCCTCGTGGTTCAAAGGTTGCCCGCGAGCCGTATTTCAGGCTCACTATTCTCAATTGTCGAACTCATTGTCATCATCTGCTGGCCGGGCCAGCTCCGGAGAATTGTCCTCCTGTCAGCTTGTGGGTTTGCGTCCCAAGTCTCGGGCTCATATTCCGGATCCGAACCATCGACGTGCGGCAGAAAGTGACCGTACAGTCGGCCAAGTACCTCGGGTAACGGACTCCTGCACGCGGCTCGTGCAAACGCCGTGCCGGATTCCGGATCGGCCACGCCGCCCGCGACTCCGAGCGCCTTCTGCCATACCCCGTGCCGTACCTCCGGTGCCCGGACCTTCGGCGGACACCGGAATCGCCCGCCTTCGAGGCAGTGCCTCCAGCGGTCTCCCGCGTCGGAGATCTCGCTCCGCGACAGGGTTTGCGGGCCGCCTCCGGAAGGTTTCGCCGGCCTGTGGCGCACCCCCGGAATCGGCCCGCGGGCGCTCCGTTCCGGCTTGACCGGGTGGGGGCGCATGGGTAGCTTTCTGCCACCCGAACTCCTGCGAAACCCCTCCACATGCGGGCGACTCGATGTCGGACGCCTACCTGCCGATCCTGCTCATCTTCGGGGTCTCCGCCCTCAACGCAGTGTTCATGGTGGCGTTGTCTCACATCCTCAATCCTCGCCGGCCAACTCCTCAAAAGGCAATGCCTTACGAGTCCGGCATGATCCCGCTGGGCGACACCCGGGCCCGCTTTTCCGTGAAGTTCTATCTCGTCGCCATCAGCTTCATCGTCTTCGACCTGGAAGCGGTCTTCCTCATCCCCTGGGCGGTCGAGATGCGCGCGCTGGGGTGGAGCGGATTCGTGGCTGCTTCCATCTTCGTGGCGGTGCTCACCGCGGGGTTGGTGTACGAATGGAAGAAAGGAGGTCTCGATTGGGACTGAGCGAAAAGCCTGCTGAGAGCCTTCCCGTGGCCTCCTCGCCGCCGGGCGGGGTATTGGGCGCGGGAACCCCGACGTTTCTGACCACGCGCCTCGATTTCGTCGTCAACTGGGCCCGTCGCAACTCGCTCTGGCCCATGCCCTTCGGCACCGCCTGCTGCGCCATCGAGATGATGGCCGCGGCCGCAAGCAACTTCGACTTGGCCCGCTTCGGGATGGAGCGCATGTCATTCAGCCCCCGCCAGGCCGACGTCCTGATCTGTGCGGGGCGGGTGCCCTACAAGCTCGCGCCCGTCCTGCGCCGCATCTGGGACCAGATGCCCCAGCCGAAGTGGGCCGTCTCGATGGGCGCCTGCGCTTCTTCCGGGGGCGTATTCGACGTGTATTCGATGGTGCAGGGGATCGACACCATCATCCCCGTGGACGTCTACGTGCCGGGCTGTCCGCCAAGACCGGAAGGGCTCATCTACGGGCTGATGATGATTCAGGAGAAGATCCGGCAGGAGAGCCTGAACGAGCACGGCGCGCTGCGCGCCGAGGATCCGGCAGAGGTGGCCCGCGCGCGCGCCGACGCCGACGAAGTGCTGGCGCTCTCCGGACCTTTCGGCAATTCGACCCGGCAGAACCGGGTGAGCGGCCCCACCGGATCCGACGCCTCCGACCGGCCCGACGACCGGATTCCGTGACCCGACCCGACCGCCACGGCATGTCGGCTTCCGCCACCGTTGAAGCTCTGCGCGCCGCATTCCCCGACGCCGTCGTGCGCGACCTGGTGCAATCCGGGGACCAGCAGGTGGTCTACATCGACCCCGGCCGCAACGCGGAGGTGCTGGACTGGCTGCGCACCGATCCCGGCGAGCGCTTCAACCTGCTGGTGGACGTTACCGCGGTCGATTACGGCGACGGGCGCCCGCTCGAGGTCGTCTACCAGCTCTGGTCCATCCCGCACCGCAAGGCGCTGCGGGTGAAGTGCGAGCTGCCGCTTTCCCGCCTCGCGATCGCCTCGGTGACCGCTCTCTGGAGCGCGGCCGACTGGCTCGAGCGCGAGGTCTACGATCTGTTCGGGGTCGAGTTCCGGGGGCATCCGGACCTACGCCGCATTCTCATGCCCGAGAACTATGCCGAAGGCCATCCCCTGCGGAAGGACTTCCCGCTGCGGGGCCGCTTCTCCCGCGCCGAGCAGACCCGGCGCGCCCTCTCGCAGGACATGGAGCAGTACTACATGCCGGAGGAACTGGAGGGACGTGGCGCGCCCCAGATCGTCCCCGCGGACGACTCGCCGGCCTCCGCCCCGGGGAGCACGGGCCGATGACGCGGCGGACGGTGGAGATCCCGGTGGGACGGGGAGCGGAGATGGGGATGGACGCCCGGCCCGCCATGGGACCGCTGGCGCCCGTCGATGTCGCCGAGCCCGACATCGGGTCCGAGGAGATGCTCATCAACATCGGGCCCCAGCACCCCGCCACGCACGGCGTGCTGAGGCTCATCTGCGAACTGGACGGGGAGACCGTGCTGTCGGTCACGCCGCACATCGGCTACCTGCACTCCTCCTTCGAGAAGCTGGGCGAGTACCGCACGTATAACCAGATCGTGCCGCTGACCGACCGCATGGACTACCTGGCGCCGCTGATCTACAACTGCGCCTACGCCATGGCGGTCGAGAAGCTGATGGGCATCGAGGTCACCGAGCGCTGCAAGGTGGTGCGCGTGATCTGCCTGGAGTTGGACCGCATCTTCTCGCACCTGCTCTGGCTGGGCACCACCGCCATCGACGTGGGGGCCTTCACGCCCTTCCTGTACGCATTCCAGGAGCGCGAGCGCATCTACCAGCTGCACGAGGAGCTGACGGGCGCGCGCATCACGACCTCCGCCACCCGCGTGGGGGGCATGATGTCGGACCTGCCGCCCGGCTGGGCGGAGGGCGTGCGCGAGTTCATCGACACCTTCCCCCGCACCCTGAACGAGATCGACGCGCTGCTCACCACCAACGCGATCCACCAGGGCCGCACCATGAATATCGGCGCGATCGGCCCCGAAGACGCGATCGACTGTGGCCTTACCGGCCCCAACCTGCGCGCCAGCGGGGTGGACTACGACGTGCGCAAGGACCGGCCCTACTACGACTACGAGACTTACGACTTCGAAGTCCCGGTCGGCGAGAACGGGGACTGCTACGACCGCTACCTCGTGCGCATGGAGGAGATGCGCCAGAGCGTCGCCATCCTGCACCAGGCGCTGGACCGTCTTCCCGATGGCCCCATCAACGTGCAGGACCCGCGCATCAGCCTACCGAGCAAGACCGACTGCATGAGCGACATGGAGTCGATGATCCACCACTTCAAGCTGATCATGGACGGCATCGACGCGCCCGCCGAGGACTGCTACTTCTCCGTCGAGGGGTCGAAGGGGGAGCTCGGCATGTACCTGGTGGGCGACGGGGGCCCCAAGCCGGTGCGCTGGCGCATCCGCCCGCCCTCCTTCGTCAACCTGTCCGCGATCGCGAAGCTGGCCGAGGGGCACCTGGTGGCCGACCTCATCATGATCAACGCGAGCCTCGACATCGTCCTGGGCGAGATCGACCGATGAGCGCTCCCGCCCGCGTGCCGTTCCGCAACCCCGGCTGGGCCGGCAACACGGGCGAGTTCGACCTTACCGAAGCGGATGTGCGCGGCACCGATTTCGTGGGCGAGCGGCCTCTCGACGGAGGCCACGAATCGGCGGCTCCCTCGTATCCCTACATGCTCCCCGACAAGGATCCGGACGCGGTCCTCTTCGAGGGTCCCTATCGGGAGCGCTTCGAGAAGATTCGCACGCGCTACCCGACCGCGCGCGCCGCCCTCATTCCGACGCTGAACCTGGCCCAGGAGCTGCGCGGCCACGTCTCCCCCGAGACGATGGACGAGGTGGCGGCGCTGCTCGGCCTGGCGTCCGCCGAGGTGCGCGGGACGGTCACCTTCTACACGATGTACAACAAGCAGCCGGTGGGGCGTTTCCTCATCCAGGTCTGCACCAACATCAGCTGCAGCCTGTGCAAGGGCGAGGAGGTGCTCGACGCCTTCCTGCGGCACACGGGCACCGAGCTGGGTGAAACCTCCGGGGACGGCGACTTCACCGTCATCGAGGTGGAGTGCCTGGCCGCGTGCGGCTTCCCGGTGGCCGTGCAGATCAATTCCCGCTACTACGAGAACGTGCTGCCGGACGACGTGCCCGCCCTCCTGCAGCGCCTCAGGGAGCACGGCGAGTAGATGGCCTACCCCTACGTGCACGAGCGCGAGGTGCGCATGATCTCGCGCAACTTCGGGGATCCCGCGGCGCGCACGCTCGACGGATACCGGGAGCGGGGCGGATACAACGGGCTCGAGCGAGCCTTCGAGATCGGGCCGGCCGCGGTGATCGACGAAGTGAAGGCATCGGGACTGCGGGGCAGGGGAGGAGCCGGGTTCCCCACCGGGCTCAAGTGGAGCTTCATGCCGAAGGCGGGGGTCAAGCCGCATTACCTGCTGTGCAACGCCGACGAATCGGAGCCCGGCACCTTCAAGGACCGCGAGCTGATTCGCTGGGATCCCCATCAGTTGATCGAAGGGTGCCTTATTGCAGCCTATGCGATGGGTTCGCGGCACGCCTACATCTATCTCCGCGGCGAGTTCTTCGAAGCCAGCCAGGTCATGGCGCGGGCGGTCGAGGAGGCGTACGAGCGAGGGTTTGCCGGGCGCCGCATCCTGGGCTCGGAAAACGACATCGAGGTGACCGTGCACGTGGGTGCCGGGGCATACATCTGCGGTGAAGAGACCGGCCTCATGAACTCCCTCGAGGGCCGTCGCGGGGAGCCGCGGGTCAAGCCGCCCTTCCCGGCCGCCGTGGGCGTGTATTCGATGCCCACGACCATCAACAACGTCGAGACGCTGGCGGCCGTGCCCCACATCGTGGAGCACGGGGGCGAGTGGTACCGGCAGTGGGGCACCGACAAGTCCCCCGGCACCAAGCTCTTTTGCGTGAGCGGCCACGTGGAGAAGCCCGGCAACTACGAGCTGCCGCTGGGCTTTCCGATGATGGAGCTGATCGAGGATGTGTGCGGCGGCATGGCCGGAGGACGGGCGCTCAAGTCCGTGATCCCGGGCGGCAGTTCCGTTCCGCTCATGGATGTCGAGGATTGCCGGGAATGCACGCTGTGCTATGAGGGGGTGGAGGCCGCGGGCTCGATGCTCGGCTGCGCCTCGGTCATCGTGATGGACGACCGCACCAACATCGTGCGGGAGGTGCGGCGCATGGTCCAGTTCTATGCGCACGAGTCCTGCGGGCAGTGCACCCCCTGCCGCGAGGGCACTCCCTGGATGACGCAGGTGCTTCGCCGCATCGAAGCGGGCGGGGGCACCGAGGCCGACCTGGACACCCTGCTCGACATGAGCGCCCAGATGACCGGCACCACCATCTGCGTGCTCTCCGATTCGGCGGCGGCCCCGGTGGTCTCCTCCATCGAGAAGTTCCGGGACGAGTACCTGGCCCTGATCCACGGCGCCGAGAGAGCGGAGGTCGCGTGAGCACCGTCACCCTGACCATCGACGGCCAGCGGGTCACGGTCCCCGAGGGCACTTCGCTGCTGCATGCGGCCGAGGAGATCGGCGTGGAGGTGCCGCACTACTGCTATCATGCCGCGCTGTCCGCGCCCGCCCAGTGCCGCCTCTGCCTGGTGGACGTGGAAGGCGCACCCAAGCCCATGCCCTCCTGCGTCACCCAGGCCCAGGACGGCCAGGTGGTGCGCACCGACGAGGGGCTGGCGCGCGAGATGCGCAAGGGCGTGCTCGAGTTCTACCTCATCAACCACCCGCTGGACTGTCCCATCTGCGACCAGTCCGGGGAGTGCAAGCTGCAGGACTACGTCCACTCCGAGGGCCGCGCGCACGGCCGCGGGGTCGAGCCCAAGCGCGTGTTCGGCCGAGACGACTTCGGAGGCGACGTCCTCTTCTACGGCGACCGCTGCGTCATGTGCACCCGCTGCGTGCGCTTCATGGAAGAAATGGCGCAGGACCCGGTGCTGACGGTGGTCGAGCGGGGCGACCGGGCGGTCATCGACACCTTCTTCGAGCAGGGACTGAAGGACTCCTCCTGGTCGGGCAACATCGTCGACATCTGCCCGGTGGGGGCACTGGTCTCCAAGGACTTCCTGCACAAGGCGCGCGCCTGGGATCTCGACCACACCCCGTCCGTGTGCCCCAACTGCTCTCAGGGATGCAACGTCGACATCCACACCCGCGACAACGTGGTGCATCGGCTCAAGCCCCGGGAGAACCCGGAAGTCAACGGCCACTGGATGTGCGACTACGGCCGCGGCCACTACGAGTGGATGAACCGGATCGACCGGATCGAGGAGCCCTTTGCGCGAGGGGACGGCGGCTGGTCGGCGCCCGGATGGCACGGAGCTCTCGCCTCGTTGCGGGAGCGGCTCCAGGATTGCCGCGCTCCCGTCCACGCCGTCGCTTCCGCGCACGCATCCAACGAGGATCTGGCCGCCCTGCGGGAGCTGGTGGAGCGAATCGACGGAGGCGACATCGTGTACCGCTCGGCGAGAGCCCCGGACGAGGTCCCGCTGCCCGGCTTCCCCGTGCTGGCCCGCCGCCGCGACCTGGCGCCCAACACACGCGGCGCAGAACTGCTGGGGATGCGCCGGGTCGGAGGCGACGACGCCGGCGGAGGGCTGGACGAGGTGGCGGCGAGCACCGGCACGCTGATCGTGCTGGGCGATGAACTGGCCGACCAGCCGGAGGACTTCGGCTCGCGTGCGGAGCTCTTCGTGTATCTCGGAGCCCACCCGGCGCCGGCCGCCCGCAGCGCGCACTTCGTGCTCCCGGTCACCACCTTCGCGGAGCAGGAGGGGACCTTCACCAACGTGCAGACCCGTGTGCAGCGCTTCGAGCCCGCGCTCAGGGCCCCCGGGAGCGCCCAGCCCGCGTGGCAGGTGCTCGGCGCACTGACCGCCTCCCTCGCGGGAGAACGATGAACGAACTCTCGTCCACGGCCTTCCTGATCGCCGCCGCCGTCAAGGTGCTGGCCGTGTTCACGGCGCTGATGGTGGCGATCATGTACGCCACCTGGGCCGAGCGGCGCCTGTCGGCCTTCATCCAGGATCGCCTGGGGCCGAACCGGGTGGGCCCGTTCGGGCTCCTGCAGCCCATCGCCGACGGCCTCAAGAACATCATCAAGGAGGAGACCGACCCGGCCACTGCATCGCGCTTCTTCTTCGTTCTGGGCCCGATGCTGTCGATCATGCCGGCGCTGGTCACATTCGCCGTGATTCCCTTCGCCGCCCCGCTGCCCACGCCGTGGGGGACGGTGGACATGATCGTCGCAGACCTGCCGGTAGGGGTGCTCTACATCCTCGCCATCGGCTCGCTCGGGGTGTACGGGATCTTCCTGGGCGGCTGGTCGTCCAACAACAAGTACGCGCTTCTGGGCGGCCTGCGCGCCTCCGCCCAGATGGTGAGCTACGAGGTCGGGCTGGGGCTCTCGCTGATCCCGGTCATGATGCTCGCGGGCAACGTCACCCTCACCCGGATGGTCGCCGATCAGCAGCTGGGGCTGTGGTACATCCTCCCCCTGTCGCTCGGCTTCCTGCTCTTCCTCATCTCGGCATTCGCGGAGACCAACCGGCTGCCCTTCGACATGCCGGAGGCCGAGTCCGAGCTCGTGACCGGATACCACACCGAGTATTCGTCCATGAAGTTCAGCATGTTCTTCATCGCCGAGTATGCGCACGTGATCACGGCTTCGGCGCTCATGGCCACGCTCTTCCTGGGCGGCTGGGACATCCCCTTCTGGTCGGGGGACAACTTCATCCCGTACGAGGGCGGGCTCATCTCCGGATTTACCGCGGCGGGCGACCCCATCCCGGCGCAGCTGTCGATCTGGACCACGCTGCTCACCCTGGGCGCCTTCATGCTCAAGACCACCTTCTTCGTGGTCCTCTACATCTGGGTGCGCTGGACCCTTCCGCGCTTCCGCTACGACCAGGTCATGCACCTGGGCTGGAAGGTGATGCTGCCCACCGCGCTCGCCTACGTCATGCTCGTGGGCGCCACCATCCTGGTGCTGGATCAGCTGGGGGTGTCCGGCGGCCCGGGCTTCGCCCTGGCGCTGACCGGAGTGAGCCTCGTCGCCACCGCCATGTTCGCCCTCTACCTCGACCGCGGCCGCATCATCACCGGGGCCGCGCCAGCCGGACGGGCTGCGCGCCCGGCGCCGGCCGCCCACCCATGATCCCGCGGGAGTCGCAATGGCCATATCGGTGAAAGTGATACGCCGGCCCGAAGCGGCCCGGAGTTCGTACCTGAGAGCCGCCCTCAAGGGGATGTCGCTGACCTTCCGGCACATGGTCAACCCGCGCAAGGTGACGCGCAGCTATCCCGAGGAACCCACGGAACTCCATCCCCGCTGGCGCGGCACCCACCGCATGGAGGTGCACGCCGACGGGCGTCCCAAGTGCGTCGCCTGCGGTCTCTGCCCCACGGTCTGCCCGGCCAACTGCATCCGCCTGGTGGGCGGCGAGGACGATCAGGGCAACCGCTACCCCATCGTCTACGAGATCGACGAGTTCCGCTGCATCTTCTGCGGCATGTGCCAGGAGGTGTGCCCGGTGGAGGCGATCCACGTGGGCCAGCACTTCGAGAACGCCGAGTACACGCGCGAGCGCTTCGTCTACGACCTCGACCGGCTGATGGAGCAGGAGCACCCGGTCACCGCGCTCTGGGACCCCTCCGACCCCGCATCGGAGTGAGGGGATGGAGCTGATCCTCTTCTACGTCTTCGCCGTGACCGTGGTGGGCGGAGGCATCGGGGTGGTGGCGAGCCGGAATCCGGTGGCCAGCCTCATGTTCATGGTGGTGTCGCTGGCGAGCGTGGCCGGGATCTACGTGCTCCTGGAAGCGCACTTCCTGGCCGCCATTCAGGTCATGGTCTACGCCGGCGCCATCATGGTGCTTTTCCTGTTCGTGATCATGCTCCTGAACCTGGGGCACGACTACCGGGACGACCTGGTGCGCGGGCTCTATGCCGTGTGCGCCTTCGTCGTCTCGGGGGCGATCTGCGGTATCCTCGCCACCCGGTTCGGCGGCGCGGAGACGAGCCCCCTTTACGAGAGCTTCCCGGGCGCGGCGGCGATGGACCTGGAGCTGGCCGAGCGGGGTGCGGTGTCGCTGATCGCACGGCCGCTCTTCCAGGAATACGTGGTTCCATTCGAGATCACCGGAATCCTGCTGCTGGTCGCGGTGGTCGGCGCCGTCGCGCTGGCGAAGAAGCGGGTGTGAGGAGCGCCGCGTGCTGACCGAAGCCCTGACCACCAGCGCCCTGCTGTTCGTGATCGGCACCTTCGGGGTGCTCGTGCGCCGGAACGCCATCATCATGTTCCTCTGCATCGAGCTCCAGCTGAACGCGGTGAACCTGGCTCTGGTGGCCTTTTCCCGGTACGTGGGCGTGGAGGGACAGGTCTTCGTCTTCTTCGTCATGACGGTGGCGGCCGCGGAAGCCGCGGTCGGACTCGCGATCATCATCTCCATATTCCGGCACTACCGGACCGTCAACGTGGACAACTTCAACCTGCTCAAGTGGTAGCTGGATGACGCTCGCGCCGCTCTCCGGACTCCTCCAGGAAGGCGCCCAGCCGGCCGCATACGAGCCGGTTCTGCCCGGGCTCATCGTCCTGCTGCCCCTGCTGGGCTTCGTGGTCAACGGCATCCTCGCGATGCGGGTGGGCGCGCGCGCTGCGGCGGCGGTGCGCGCGGGCGGCGACGGACCCGAGCATCCGGACGACGGGCACAAGCGCTGGGTCACGCTGGTGGGGCCGGGGGTGGTCGGGCTCTCGTTCGTGCTCGTGCTGCTCAACTTCGCGGGGATGTTCCACGCGGATCCGCACGATCCCGTGGTGGTCAGCTACTGGAGCTGGATGGTCACCGGGACGCTGGAAGTCGACGCGGCGCTCCAACTGGACCAGCTCAGCATGATCATGATGCTGGTCGTGACCGGCGTCGGCTTCCTGATCCACGTGTTCAGCGTCGGCTACATGCACGACGACCCCGGCTACGCGCGCTACTTCTCCTACCTCAACCTCTTCGTCTTCTTCATGCTGGTGCTCGTGCTGGGGGCGAGCTTCCCGGTCATGTTCGTGGGCTGGGAGGGCGTGGGGCTGTGCAGCTACCTGCTGATCGGCTTCTGGTTCCAGGACCGCGAGAAGGCCGACGCCGGCAAGAAGGCCTTCATCGTCAACCGCATCGGCGACTTCGGGTTCCTGGTGGCGATGTTCCTGGTGTTCACCAGCTTCGGCACCCTCGCGTTCCCGGAAGTCTTCGGCGAAGCCCCGGCGCTGCTCGAGTACGGAGGCGTCACCGTCACCGCGATCACGCTGTTCCTGTTCCTGGGAGCGGCGGGCAAGAGCGCCCAGATCCCGCTGTACGTCTGGCTGCCGGACGCGATGGCCGGTCCCACGCCGGTCTCCGCGCTGATCCATGCCGCGACCATGGTGACGGCGGGCGTCTACATGGTGGCGCGGACGTCGGTCCTCTTCGCCCTGGCTCCCGTGAGCAGCGCCGTCGTGGCCGCGGTGGGCGTGCTCACCGCGCTCCTCGCCGCGACCATCGCGCTCGCGCAGTACGACATCAAGAAGGTGCTCGCCTACTCCACCATTTCCCAGCTCGGCTACATGTTCCTGGCCGTCGGGGTGGGGGCGTACTACGTCGGCATCTTCCACCTCATGACCCACGCCTTCTTCAAGGCGCTCCTCTTCCTGGGGTCGGGGGCGGTGATCCACGCCATGCATCACGCGCTGCACCGCACCCACAGCCACGCCGACCCCCAGGACATGCGCAACATGGGCGGGCTGCGCGCATCGATGCCGGTCACCTGGATCACCATGTGGATCGCGACCCTGGCCATCGCGGGCGTCTGGCCGCTGGCCGGGTTCTTCTCCAAGGACGAGATCATCTGGTACGCCGGCCTGGCCGCCTCGAGCAGCTACCCGGCGCTCTTCACGGTGCTCTGGGTGCTCGCGCTGGCGACGGCGCTGCTCACCGCCATCTACATGACCCGCCTCATGGTGATGACCTTCCACGGCGCCAACCGCACGGGGCGCGAGGAGGCGCGGCACCTGCACGAGGCGCCCCGGGTCATGACCATCCCGCTCATCCTGCTGGCGATCCTCTCCGTCGTGGGCGGGTGGGTAAACGTCCCGGAGGAGGTAGCCGCGTCGGTGCTCGGCTTGGCCGGGGCGCTGCCCACCTCGGAATGGCTGCACCACTGGCTTGAGCCGATTACAGCCAGCGCGACGGAAATCCGCTACGAGCATCTGGGAGAGCCCGCCCACGCCGCCCCCTTCGGCGGCGGCGAGGTGCTATGGGCGGGACTGTCCACGCTGGCCGCGCTGGCGCTGGTCCTGTTCACCGCGCGCGCCGCGGCCCGCTGGAAGGTGGTGCCCGCCGCCCGGGCCGCCGCACCCACGGGATTGGGGAGCCTGCTCTTCAACAAGTGGTACGTCGACGAGTTCTACGACCGCTTCGTGGTCCAGCCGGTCCTCGCGGCCTCGCGCTTCGCCTGGCGCGTCATCGACGCCGTCCTGATCGACGGCGCGGTCAACGGGCTCGGGCTGGTGACGCGCGCCGGAGGCGCCTTCGTGAGCCTGTTCCAGACCGGGCAGGTCAACACCTACGCCCTCGTCCTCACGCTCGGGGTCCTCGCGATCCTGGGCTTCGTGGTCTTCTAGGGAGCCGGTCATGACGAGCCTGCTGCAAGCGGTCGCGTTCGACTCCTGGATCCTGCACGTGCTGGTGTGGGGTCCGATGGCTGCGATGCTGCACGTGCTGCTCGAGGACGATGAGCGATCCGGGCACATCGCCTTCGGCTGGACGCTCGCGCTCTTCGTGGTGAGCCTCGGCCTCTGGTGGTCCTTCACGGTCGGGGATCCGGGCTTTCAGATGGCGTCGAGCGTGCCCTGGATCGAAGCGTGGGGCGTGCACTACGCGCTCGGCATCGACGGCATCTCGCTGTTCATGGTGCTGCTGTCCTGCTTCACGGCCCCGATCACCATTCTCGGCTCGTTCCGCTACATCACCCGCCGCCGGAAGTCCTTCTACGCCCTGATGCTTCTGCTGCAGACCGGTATCATCGGCGTCTTCACGGCGCTCGATCTGATGCTGTTCTACGTCTTCTTCGAGCTCACCCTGGTGCCGATGTACTTCATCGTCGGGGTCTGGGGGGGCAAGCGCCGCATCTACGCCGCGGTGAAGTTCTTCCTGTACACGGCGGTGGGGTCGCTGCTGATGCTGGTCGGGATCCTCTACCTCTACGCCGCGACCGCGGGCGCCGGAGACGGATCGTTCGCCTATCTGGACATCCTCGGCGTGTCGCTCTCGATGCGCGAGCAGCTCTGGCTGTTCGCCGCCTTCGCGCTCGCGTTCTCCATCAAGGTGCCGCTGTTCCCCTTCCACACCTGGCTGCCGGACGCGCACGTGGAGGCTCCCACGCCGGGCTCGGTGGTGCTGGCCGCGATCCTGCTCAAGATGGGCACCTACGGGTTCCTGCGCTTCCTGCTGCCGTTCTTCCCCGCCGCCTCCCAGCACCCCTCGGTGGTGACCGTGATGCTGGTGCTCGGCACGGCGGGCATCGTGTACGCCGCCTGGGTGGCGGCAGTGCAGCCGGACGCCAAGAAGCTGGTGGCCTACACCTCGGTGGCGCACATGGGCTTCGTGGTGATCGGCATTTTCGCCCTGACGCTGAACGGAATTCAGGGAGGGCTCGTGGTGATGATCTCGCACGGCATCTCCACCGGGGCGCTCTTCCTCATCCTGGGCATGCTGTACGAGCGCCGCCACACCCGGCTGACCGGGGAGTTCGGCGGCCTCGCACGCGTCGCGCCCATGCTCGCCCTGGCCCTCGTGATCACGGCCCTGGCTTCGATCGGCCTCCCCGGCACAAGCGGCTTCGTCGGCGAGTTCCTGGCGCTTCTGGGCACCTTCGAGACACACCCCGTCACCGCCGTCATCGCCACCAGCGGCGTCATCTTCGCCGCCTACTACATGCTGCCCATGGTGCAGCGGGTGCTCTTCAACGAGCTGGACCGCGAGGAGAACCGGTCGATGCCCGACCTCTCCCGCCGGGAGATCTTCATCCTCTCGCCCATGGTCGCGCTCATGATCGTGATCGGAGTCGCGCCCACGCCGATTCTCGAGCGCATGGAGCCGAGCGTGGAAGCCATCCTGGAGCGCGTCCACACGACCCCGCCCGCCGAGGAGCCGGCCGACTCATGACGCTCGACTTCTCCACCCCCGCGCACTACCTGCTGGCGCTGCTTCCCGAGATCGTGCTCTCGGTCTGGGGGACCGGGGTGCTGCTGGCCGGCGTCTGGAAGGGCGGCGCGACCTCGGCGCCGCGCGCCGGCTCGGGGAATCTGGCGGTTCTGGCGATGGTGGGCGTGCTCGCGGCGGCCGTCGCCAACGGGTGGCTGTACGGGCTGACACCGGGGCAGGGAAGCACGATGATCGCCGTCGACCGCTTCCACCTCTTCGCCAACTGGATCTTCCTGCTCGCGGCCATGCTCGCGCTGGCCATCTCGCCCGCCTACGTGCGCCGCCAGCGCTTGCAGGAGGGGGAGTTCCACGCTCTGGTGCTCTTCGCCACGGTGGGCATGATGCTCATGGGCGGCACGCGCGACCTGATCGTGATCTTCCTGGCCCTGGAGGTGATGTCGATCAGCGCCTACGTGCTGTCGGGCTTCAATCGGCGCGATCCGAAGTCGGCGGAATCGGGGCTCAAGTACTTCCTGCTGGGCGCCTTCTCCACCGGCTTTCTTCTCTACGGAATCGCGCTGGTATACGGAGCCACGGGCAGCACCAACCTGGGGCTCATCGCTCTGGCCATCGGCTCGGGTGCGGCGGTGGCGGGGCTGCTCCACGTCGGCATCGCGCTGCTGGCCATCGGCTTCGCCTTCAAGGTCTCGGCGATCCCGTTCCACATGTGGACGCCCGACGTCTACGAGGGCGCCCCTTCGCCGGTGACGGCCTTCATGTCGGCGAGCGTGAAGGCAGCGGCGTTCGTCGCCTTCGCCCGCGTCTTCCTGGTCGGATTCGGGGGCATCCCCGAGAGCTGGTACGCGATCGGGTGGTGGCTCGCGGCGCTCACCATGGTGATCGCCAACGTCATCGCCCTGGCCCAGACCAACGTCAAGCGGCTGCTGGCCTATTCCAGCATCGCTCACGCCGGCTACCTGCTGGTGGCCATCGTGGCCCTGAATCAGAACGCCACCGCGGGACTGCTGTTCTACCTGCTGGTCTACACCGCGATGAACATCGGCGCGTTCGCAGTGATCCTGTGCGTTTCAGGGCACGGCGAGGAGCGGCTCGGTCTCCACCGGTACGCGGGGCTCGGGGCCAGGCATCCCGCTCTGGCCGTCTGCCTGACCATCTTTCTCCTCTCCCTTGCCGGCTTCCCCGGCACGGGCGGGTTCATGGGCAAGATCTTCATTCTGCAGGGAGCGGCCGAGGCCGGACTCTGGACCCTTTCCGTGATTTTCGTCCTCACGACCGTGGTGTCGTACTATTACTACCTGCGGATCGCATGGTACATGTGGATGCGGGAAGCGGCGGAATCCGACGAGCCGGACCCCGTGACCGTGCCCCTGACCATGCGCTTCGCGATGGGCGCGGCGGTGGCGGTCGTAATCGGTCTGGGCGTCTTCCCGGGCGGGGGCGTGGGATTCGCCCGCGCGGGTGCGGAAGGACTGCTGACGGCAGGAGCACTGCTCCTGGGCGCCGCTCCCTAGCGGGATGAGTTCAGCGCATCCGCACTAGTGCGCGACAGCGGATCGCCAGGCATCCGCGAGACATCACACGGCACGCAACCACTTCCGGGCTGTACCGGTTTTGAGCTTTTCTCCCGAGATCTTCCGGCAATACGACATCCGGGGCATCGTTGGCGAAACCATCGACAGCGAGGTGGCCCGCGCCACCGGGAGCGCCCTGGTCACTGCGGTGAGCGCACGGGGCGGCGATGCCCGTCCCCGCATCGTGGTCGGGAGCGACAACCGTCCCAGCTCGGACGGCCTGGCCGACGCGCTCTCGGAGGGCATCCGCTCGGCGGGCGGACACGTCGTCAGCCTCGGCACGGTACCGACCCCGGTGACCTACTGGGCCGAGCGCGAGCTGGCGGCGGCAGGGGGCGCTCAGATCACCGGCAGCCACAACCCCCCCGAATGGAACGGAATCAAGATGACCGTGGGTGGCCGCCCGCTGTACGGCGAAGGGATTCAGGAGCTGCGGCGGCGGATCGATGAAGGAGTGGCGCGTCGTGGACCGGGCACCCTGGAACGCGTCGACGTTCTCGACCGGTACGTCGCGGACATCGCGGGCCGGTTCGAGGAAACCGTGCCGCTGAAGGTGGTCGTGGACTGCGCCAACGCTTCCGGGGCGCTCACCGCGGTGCCTGTGCTGGAGGCGATCGGAGCCGAGGTGATCCCCCTCTACTGCGAGCTCGACGGGACCTTCCCGAACCATCACCCCGATCCCACGGTCGACGAGAACATCGTGGACCTGGCGGCGAGGGTTCGCCGGACCGGCGCGGCCCTGGGCGTCGGCTTCGACGGCGACGCCGACCGCATCGGGGTCGTGGACGAGACCGGCGCGGTGGTCCGGGGCGACATCCTGCTTCTCCTCTTCGGCCTGGAGGTGCTCGAACGCCGGGGTCCGGGCGAGAAGCTGGTCTTCGACGTGAAGTGCTCCCAGGTGCTGCCGCGCGTTTTCGAGTCGGCGGGGGGCGTCCCCGTCATGTGGGCGACCGGACACTCCCTCATCAAGGAGAAGATGCATGCCACCGGAGCGGTCATCGGTGGTGAACTCTCCGGGCACATCTGCTTCGCCGACGAGTACATCGGGGTGGACGACGCCGTCTACGCCGCGTGCCGGCTTCTGCGCCTGCTCGCCGCGTCCGGACGCTCGCTCTCGGCGCTGGTGGCGGATCTGCCTCGCTACGCATCGACCCCGGAGTACCGTATCGAGGTGGCCGAGCACATCAAGCACGACATCGCCGAAGCCGCCCGCGAACATTTCTCCCGGAGCCACGAGGTGATCGCGGTGGACGGTGCACGCATCCTCTTCGACGGAGGCTGGGGCCTGTTGAGAGCATCCAATACCCAGCCCGTCCTCGCGGCGCGCTACGAAGCCGACACCGATATCCGCCTCGGGGAGATCCAGCGCGAGGTCGAGGACTGGCTCCGGGCCCGAGGCGTCGGTGTCTGAGGCGCGCCCTCGCCCGTGGCGCGGCGGCCGCGTTCTGGTCGCCTCGATCGTGGCCGGGGCCGCGGTGCTTCTGGTCGTGCGCGAAGCCATCGACCTCTACGTCGAAGTTCTCTGGTTCGGGGCCAACGGGTATCTCGACGTCTTCTGGACCCGCACGCTGGCGCGCTGGGGGGTGCGCATCCTGGTCATGCTGGCCGTCGGCGCGATGGTCTACGCGAACGTGCGCCTGTTCGCGGTCGCGGTGCGCGCGCTCAGGATCCGCAGGCGTTTCGCCAACCTGGAGATATCGGAGAGAATCCCCGGCGTCTGGATCTCGCGCGGCACGCTCGTGATCTCGGTGCTGGCGGCGCTCTGGTTCAGCGCCGTGGTTCCCCCCGAAGCGGGACTGGCTCTGCTGCTCCTGCTGCGGGCCCCCGCGTGGGGGCTGAGCGACCCGGTCCTCGGGCACGATGTGTCCTTCTACATATTCGCCCTGCCGGTGATGAGCGGGATTCTCGCCTTCGCGCTCCTGCTGATCTTCTTCCTCTTCAGCCTCTCCATCGCAATCTACGCGGCCACCGGCGCCCTCCGCCTGACGCGCAAGGGACTCGGGCTGGAAGATCTGGCGCGCCGCCACCTCACCCTCCTGGTCACGACGTTTCTGGTCCTGCTGGCCGTACGCTTCCAGGTCGCCCGCTACATCCTCCTGCTCGACGGCAACTCCGGCGTGCAGGGGCTGTTCGGCTTCACCGACGCCGTCGCCCGCCTGCCCGCGTTGACGGCGCTCGCCGTGGTCGCACTGGGTTCGGCGGCCCTGGTGGCATGGGGAGGCTCGCGGCGCAAGGTCGTCCCGACCGCAATCGGGCTCGGCGCGACGGTCGTGGGCACGCTCGTGCTGGCTCAGCTCTACCCGGCGACCGTGCAGCGCTTTCGCGTCGAGCCCAACGAGCTCGAGAGCGAAACCCCCTTTATCGAGCACAACCTGGAGTTCACGCGCATCGGGTTCGGGCTCGACGAGTTGCGGCGTGAGCGCTTCGACTACCGCGGGACGACCGAAGAACCGCGCGCGATGGCCGTCGCCAGCCAATTCGGCGGGCTGCCGGTCTGGACTCCGGGCGCGCTCCTGACCACGTATCGGCAGCTGGAGGCCCGCTTCCGCTACTACGAGTTCAGCGATGTCGCCATCGATCGCTACCGGGGCCCGGACGGCCTGGTGCCGGTCGCGCTGGCGGTGCGCGAGATCGAGCCCGGCGGCATCGAGGACCGCAACTGGCAGAACCTCCACATCCGCGAGCGCTACATCGCGGGAATGGGCGCGGTTGCCAGCGCGGCGGGGGAGCACACCCCGGAGGGGCGGCCGTCGACGATCCTGTCCGCGATCCCGCCCGAGTTCGCGGAAGGCACGGCGGCGCCCGAGAGGCTGCGCCTGGTACGGCCTTCCGTGTTCTTCGGCATTCGCCCACAGGCCTACGCGATCATCAATCCGACCACCGAAGCCTTTCTCGACCCCGAGGGCCGGCCCGGCCAGGCCGGAGTGGACTATCCGGAAGGCATCCTGCTGGATTCCTGGCTGCGCAAGGTTCTGCTCGCGTTCCGCTTCCGCGATACCAACCTGCTGTTCGCCTCCGAGGTCTCGCCCCGCAGCCGTTTCGTCTTTCGGCGCCAGGTGACGGCGCGGGCGCGCGATATCGCCCCCTTCCTGCGCTTTGCCGAATCGCCCTATCCGGTGGTGCACGAGGGCCGCGTGGTCTGGATGCTCGACGCCTTCACCGCCACCCGCCATTTCCCGCTGGCGAGCGCCTACGACCTGGAAGCGCGTTCTGCGGTGACCTATGTGCGCAACAGCGTGAAGGTCACCGTGGACGGGGTGACCGGGCGTGTCGCCTTCTATGTGGCTGACGAGAGCGATCCGTTGCTTGAAGCCTACCGGCGCGTCCTTCCCGGCCTCTTTCAACCCATGGACGAGATGCCTCCCGGGCTCCGCGAACACATTCGCTATCCGCGCGCGCTTCTCAGCCTGCAGGGCCGGGTGCTGTTTCAGTATCATCTGGAAACCGCCCCTTCCTTCCACGGCCAGGAAGACGTGTGGGCGCCCGCCACGGAGCTCGCCCAGGGCACCAATCCGGTCCCCTACAGGCCCGAGTACGCCATCTACCGGCTGCCCGGCGTGCGGGAGCCCGAGTACCTGCTGAGCACCGCCTTCGTACCGGCCGGCCGACAGAACCTGACCGCCCTGCTGGTCGCGCGCAGCGACGGGGACAACTACGGCGAGCTCCTGCTCTACGACATTCCGGTCGAGGATCAGGTCCCCGGCCCCCGCCTGGTGGAGGCGCTCGTGGAACAGGATCCCTTCATCTCCCAGCAGCTCTCGCTCTGGCGGCAGGGGGGAAGCGACGTCTGGACCGGTCACCTGCACATCGTGCCCGTGGACGGCACGCTCATGTACATGGAACCGATCTTCCTGGCAGCCGAGTCGGACGCGATTCCCGAGCTCCGCCAGTTCGTCGTCAGCGATGGCCGCCGGGTGGCGATGCAGCCGACCCTGGACGCCACCGTGGCGGCGCTCGCAGCCATGGCCGCGCCCGACGCGCCCGAGGAAGTGGTCGACACCCGGGACCTGGTGGAACTGCGGGAACTGGCCACCGACACGTCGGCCTGGCCGGGCGACGCCCTGGATCTGCTCGACCGCGCGGAGGAAGCGCTCCGGGCCGGCGATTTCGCCGGTTTCGGCGCGCGTCTGCGCGAGTTGCGCGACCTGCTGGAGCGCTTCGAGGACCAGGCCGGTTCATGAGCCGCGCCGGATTCTTGATCGTGAGCGGATGACCGGGTAACTTGGCCGGTCGCCTCTTCCGGCGACTCTCCCGCAGCGTCCTCCACGGCCACAGCGCCGCGCCGACTTCCTTCTTCCTCGCGGAGCAGACCGAATGAACCTGCACGAGTTCCAGGCAAGGGAACTCTTCCGTGACGCGGGCATGCCGGTACCGCGGGGCCGTGTCGCCACCACGCCCGGGGAGGCCGGGGCGATCGCCGCCGACATGGGCGGCGCGGCGGTAGTCAAGGCCCAGGTGCATTCCGGCGGCCGGGGCAAGGCGGGGGGCGTCAAGCTGGCCGGCACCCCGGAGGAAGCCGAGGCCCACGCGCGCGCCATTCTGGGGATGACGATCCGGGGGCTCACAGTGCACAAGGTCCTGCTGGTCCCTGTCGAGAACATCGCCAGCGAGCGCTACGTGGGCATCCTGGTCGACCGCGCCGTGCAGGCGCCGCTCTTCATGGTGTCGCGGGAAGGGGGCGTGGACATCGAGGAAGTCGCGGCCACCAATCCCGCCGCCATCACCAGGCTGCGAGTCGACCCGCGCTTCGGACTTCTGCCGCATCAGGCGTACCGGCTGGGGAGCGCGCTCTTCGATGCACCGTCTCTGGCGCGCCAGTGCGCGACGGTGCTTTCGCAGCTTTACCAGGTCTTCATGAAGAACGGCGCATCCCTCTGCGAAGTGAATCCGCTCATCGCGACGGAGGCGGGAGAGGTGAAGGCCATCGACGCCAAGGTCACCATCGACGCAAATGAACTCTTCCGCCGGTCGGCACTCGAGTCGCTGCGCGATCTGGACGCCGAGCCCGCTGCGGAAACGCACGCGCGCGCAGCCGGCCTCAGCTTCGTCAAGCTCGACGGCAACGTGGGGTGCTGCGTCAACGGAGCCGGGCTGGCGATGGCCACCATGGACCTGGTCAAGTACTACGGAGGCGATCCGGCCAACTTCCTCGACATCGGCGGATCGTCCAGCCCCGACAAGGTCGTGGCCGCGCTCGAGATCATCACGGCCGATCCGAACGTGCAGGTGATCCTGTTCAACATCTTCGGCGGCATCACGCGTTGCGACGACGTGGCGCGCGGGATCGTCGAGGCCACGAAGCGCGCCGAAATCCGCGCACCCATCCTCATTCGCCTTACGGGCACCAACGAAGCCGAGGCCAGGGAAATCCTCGCGGCCGAGGGCTTCTCCGCCTTCACTTCGATGGACGACGTCGTGCGGGCGGCGGTGGCGAGGGCCGCCGCGTGACACCCTTCATTCCGCAGCGGCCGTCGCCCGACTCCTTCCCACAGCACGCGGTCCCGCCCCATGTCGATCTTCGTTGACGAATCCACGCGCGTGGTGGTCCAGGGCATCACCGGCCGCGACGGATCCTTCCACACCGCCAGGATGATCGAATACGGCACCCGCGTGGTCGCGGGAGTGACGCCGGGCAAGGGCGGCCGCGTAGTCGAAGGCCCCGGAGGCGCGCGCGTGCCCGTCTTCGACACGATGAACGAGGCGGTTGCGGCGTCGGGGGCGAACGCCTCCGCGATCTATGTGCCGCCGCCCTTCGCCGCGAGCGCCATCATGGAGGCCGCGGAATCGGGCGTCGAGTTCATCGTCTGCATCACCGAGGGCGTCCCGGTGCTCGACATGACGCGCGCCTACGCCTTCGTCGCCGACCACGGCGTCCGCCTGCTGGGACCCAACTGCCCCGGGGTGATCTCGCCGGGCAAGGCCACCGTGGGCATCATCTCCGGCGACATCGTGACAACCGGTCCGGTGGGCGTCGTGTCGCGCTCGGGCACGCTCACCTACGAGGCGGTCGGGCAGCTCACCGGAGCGGGCATCGGTCAGACCACCTGCGTCGGCATCGGGGGAGACCCCATCATCGGCACCACCTTCATCGACTGCCTGAAGGCCTTCGCCGAAGACGGGGAGACGAGGGCGGTCGTGATGATCGGCGAGATCGGGGGCACGGACGAGCAGGAGGCCGCCGAATACGCCGGCCACAGCCTCGACTTGCCGGTCGTGGGCTTCATTGCGGGTCAGACGGCCCCTCCGGGCCGCCGCATGGGACACGCGGGGGCCATCATCAGTGGCTCCTCCGGAACCGCGGAAGAGAAGATCAGGGCCTTCCGCGAGAACGGGATCGGCGTCGCGCGGCGGCCCATCGACATCGTACACCTCACCCGGGAAGCCCTGCGATGAGCCTGACACTCGCGATCATCAAGCCCGACGCGGTCGCTTCGGGAAAGACGGGGGCCATCCTCGCTCATCTGGAAGGGGCGGGTTTCCGCATTCGCTGCCTGCGCATGACGCAGCTCTCCCGGACTCAGGCCGCGGCCTTCTACGCGGTGCATCGGGAGCGGCCCTTCTTCGACTCCCTGGTGGCCTTCATGACCTCCGGACCCATCGTGCCCCTGGTGCTCGAAGCCGAAGACGCCGTGGCCCGGTTTCGCGAGACCATCGGAGCCACGGACCCCGCCGAAGCCGCTCCCGGAACCGTCCGCGCGCGCTACGCGGAGTCGAAGGAGCGCAACGCCGTCCACGGCTCCGATTCGGACGCCAACGCCGCGCTCGAAATCGACTTCTTCTTTTCTCGCCACGAGCGGCTTGCCCTCCGTGGCTGAAACCGCGCGAGTGCCGGCGAAAGGTAGTGCAGGGGCTGCCGGGCATCGGGGCGCGTTGACGCGGGACCGTGCGCTACGCTAGCTTTTTATGCTATGCTGCACTTGAACTTGAACGCGCTCGAACGCACGGGTACGCTCCAGTTGCGAGCGGCGTGCCCGGCCGCCGATTTCGTCCTCGGGGGACGGGGTCCGGAGCTGTCCGAACCCGTCAGCGTGACTCTGACGGCGAGGTCCATGGCCGCGGGCCAGGTGATGGTCCAGGGAAGGATGTCGACCACCCTGGCGCAGGTGTGCCGGCGCTGTCTGGAACCCGTCGCGAAGGCGTTTGCGCTGCCGATCCGGTTCGTTTTCATCCCCGACGACGAATGCGAATGCCAGGATGACGGGGAGGTGCACACCTTCCCCGCACACCTGGCCGAACTCGACATCGCCGGTCCGCTGCGGGAGGAGTTCGCGCTGGCGGCACCCCTGTACGCGGAATGCCGGCCCGACTGTCGCGGCCTGTGTCCGGCGTGCGGCTCAAACCGAAACACGGCCCGGTGCGATTGCTCGTCGGCGGATGTCGATGCCCGATGGGAGAAGCTGCGGGCTCTCACGAATCACTAGAACGAAGAAGCCATGGCCGTACCGAAGCGTCGTATATCCAAGCAGCGGCAGCGCAAGCGCCGCACGCACCAGCGAGCCCAACCCGTCGCGGTGTGGAACTGCCCGCGTTGCGACGATCCGCAGGTCCCGCACCGTGTGTGTCCCACCTGCGGCTACTACCGGAATCGTCCGGTCATCGAAGTCGAGCTGGACTGACGACGCCGGCGGCGACCGGTCCACGATGAGAATCGCGCTCGACGCCATGGGCAGCGACGGCGCCCCCGCGACCGAAATCGCCGGCGCGCTGCACGCCCTTTCGCACGAAGCCGGCGATGTGACCATCGTCCTGGTGGGAGACCGCGCGAGGATCGCGGCGCAACTGGACCGGCATGGCGCCTCCGAGGGCGGCCGGCTGGAGATCGTCCATGCCGCGGAGCGGGTCTCCCCCAACGAGTCCCCCGCGGCCGTCGTGCGGCGCAAGCCCGGCTCGTCCCTCGTTACCGGAGTCGGGCTGCATCGCAGAGGCCAGGTGGACGCCTTCGTGAGCGCCGGACCCACGGGAGCGGTAATGGCGGCATCGGTGTTCCTGCTCAAGCGGCTGCCGGGAGTGGACCGGCCCGCCGTCGGGACCCTCATGCCCACCACCAGCCGGGCCCACATGCTGATGCTGGACGCCGGAGCCAACGTGGACTGCCGGCCCCCGCACCTCCTGCAGTTTGCGTTTCTCGGCCACGTCTACGCACAGGACCTGATGGGGAGACCCGAGCCCCGCATCGGGCTGCTGAACATCGGTTCCGAGCCCGAGAAGGGGAACGAACGCACGGTGGAGGCGTACCGCCTGCTCAGCCAGAGCGGGCTCAACTTCGTCGGCAATGTCGAAGGCCGCGACATCATCCACGGCCGTTGCGACGTACTGGTTACCGACGGATTCGCCGGCAACGTGCTGCTCAAGTTCTACGAGTCTGTGGCAGGCTTCGTGATCCGGGTGATGGACCGCGAGCAGGAGCGCATTCGCACGCCGCTGGACCGCTCCACCATCGAGATCCTCGACTACGCCGAATACGGGGGCGCTCCGCTCCTGGGAGTGAACGGCGTGTCCGTCATCTGCCACGGCAGATCGCCGCCCAAGGCCATCGGCAAGGCCATCGGCGTGGCGGCCAAGGCCGTAAGGACTTCCATGATCGGGCATATCGCCCGCTACCTGGCCGAAACCGCGGCCCGCATTCCATGACCCGACCCATCAGCGAAGTCGCCAGCACCGGACGGTTCCTCCCGGATCGCGTCCTCACCAACGAGGACTGGACGCGCATGGTGGACACGACCGAGCAGTGGATCGTGGAGCGCACCGGCATCCAAGAGCGCCGCGTCGCGAGCTCGTGCACCTCCGTGTGCGACATGGGCGTCGCCGCGGCGGAGCAGGCTCTCGAGCGGGCCGGGGTGGGCGCCGGGGACGTGGACCTGCTGCTGGTTTCCACCGCGACGCCGGACAGGCTGCTGCCCTCCACCGCGTGCGACATCCAGGCCCGGCTGGGCGCGAACAAGGCGGCGGCGATGGACATCTCCGCGGCCTGCACCGGATACCTCTACATCCTGGCCCTGGCCGAGGGCTACATCGCGAGCGGCATGGGCGAGGTGGTCCTGGTGGTGTCCACCGAGAAGATGACGTCGATCATGGACTGGGAAGACCGGTCCACCGCGGTGCTGTTCGGGGACGGGGCGGGCGCCAGCGTGATCCGCCGCGCGACCGGCGACCGGGGGATCCTCGCCAACGACATCCGGTCCGACGGAAAGCTCGCGGACCTGCTTCAGAGGCCGGGCGGAGGCGCCCTCCGGCCCTTTGACGATTCCGTGCTCGCGGACCGGTCCCACCTGCTGCTCATGGAAGGCCGGGAGGTGTTCAAGAACGCGGTGCGGGCCATGTCCAGGTCCTCCCGTCTCGCGATCAGGCAGGCCGGCTGGACGGCGGACGAAGTCGACCTCCTCATCCCCCACCAGGCCAACATCCGCATCATCGAGGCGACCGCCCGCTACGCGCGCGTTCCCATGGCGAAGGTGTACGTCAACGTCCACCGCTACGGGAACATCAGCTCGGCGACGGTCCCGGTCGCGCTCGACGAAGCGCTGGAGCAGGGCCGCATCGGACCCGGATCCAACGTCCTGCTGGTTGCCTTCGGCGCGGGCCTCACGTGGGGCGCCACGGCCCTCCGCGTGTAGCGGCCTCCACCGTCGATCGTCGTCAGGTGTCTCTGGCTCTCCTCTTCCCCGGACAGGGATCGCAGTTTCCCGGGATGGGACGCGACCTGGCAGCCGCCTATCCGGAGGCTGCGCGGGCCTTCGAGCGCGCGGACGACATCCTCGGGTTCTCCCTTTCACGCCTCGCCTGGGAAGGACCGGAGGACCAGTTGGTGCAGACGCACAACGCACAGCCCGCGATCCTGGTCCATTCCCTCGCCGCGCTCGCGGTGCTCAAGCCGCGACTGGGACCCATCGCCTGCGCCGCCGGGCACTCCCTGGGCGAAATCTCCGCCCACGCGGCCGCGGGCACGCTCCGATTCGACGATGCCGTGTACGCGGTCCGGCGCCGGGGCGAGCTCATGCGTGAAGCGGGGCGCGCCCGCCCGGGGTCCATGGCGGCCATCCTGGGCCTGGGAGAACCCGAAGTGCGCGAAGTGTGCCGGGCCGTCTCCGGGAAGGGGCTGGTATGTGTTCCGGCCAACTTCAACGCCCCCACGCAGATCGTGGTCAGCGGCGACGCGGACGCGATCGACCGGGTCCTGGCGCGCGCCAGGGAAGCCGGTGCCAGGCGGGCCGTGCGGCTGGCCGTGTCCGGCGCCTTTCATTCGCCTCTGATGGCCGTGGCGGAGAAGGGTTTGCGGAAGTGTTTTCGCAGCCTATCTTTCGGACCGCCCGAGTTTCCGGTCTTTTCGAACGTGACCGCCGGGGCCGTCCAGGATCCCGGCCTCGCGCGTCGGCTGCTGGTCCGGCAGCTCACTTCTCCGGTATTGTGGTCCCAATCGGTCAGGTCCATGGTCGAAAGCGGTGTGGAGCGATTCGTCGAAATCGGCCCCGGGTCGGTGCTGTGCGGATTGAGCCGGCGCAACGCCAGGGGCATCAAGGCCGTCTCCGTGGGCACCTCAAACGGCGTCCGAAAGCTGTTCCCCGATCCCGTCGCGGCCGGGAGCACCCCATGAGCGGCGCGCTGGCCGGACAGATCGCCCTGGTGACCGGCGGATCACGGGGCATAGGGTTTGCGATATCGCAGGTTCTGGCGCAGGACGGGGCCCGGGTAGCCATCGTGGACATCGACGAGGAAGGGGCCGTCGCCGCCGCCGCTCGACTCGAGGGCGACGGTCACGCCGGCTATTTCTGCGATGTCGGAGATCCCGGGCAGTGCCGCGCCACGGTCGCTGCGGTGACCAGGGCGCAGGGCATCGTGACGATTCTGATCAACAACGCGGGGATCACCCGGGACAGTCTTCTCGTGCGCATGAAGGACGACGACTGGAATGCGGTGATCAGGGTCAACCTCACGGGCGCCTTCAACATGACGCGCGCCGCGTGCAGGGGCATGATGAAGCGCCGATCCGGCTCCATCGTCAACATCAGCTCCGTGATCGGCCTGATGGGCAATGCCGGTCAGACCAACTATGGCGCCTCCAAGGCGGGGCTCGTGGGGCTCACCAAGAGCGTCGCCCGGGAGTTTGCCAGGCGAGGAGTGCGCTGCAACGCGATCGCTCCCGGCTACATTGCGACGGACATGACCGCCGGGCTGGACGAACGCACCACCGGGGAGCTCGGGTCGCGCATCCCGATGGGCCGGCTGGGAGAGCCCTCCGACGTCGCCGACGTTGCGCGGTTTCTCGCCGGACCGGAAGCCGGATACGTTACCGGTCAGGTCCTGGCCGTGGACGGCGGCATGGCGATGTAGCCCGATGATCACTCACCAGCGGCGGAAAACCGCAACACAAGGAGGAACAGGCAGATGGCGGACAGCATCGAAGGCCGGGTAAAGGACATCATCGTCACGGAACTCGGCGTCGAGGAGGACCAGGTCACGGCCGAGGCTTCGTTCATGGAGGATCTCGGAGCCGATTCGCTCGACACCGTGGAGCTGGTGATGGCCTTTGAAGAGGAGTTCGGAATCGACATTCCCGACTCCGATGCCGAGCAGATGCGCACCGTGGGCGACGCGATCGGCTACATTCGCAAGGCCACCGCATCCTGACCCCTCTGCGCGGGAGAGGCGCCGCACGGCGCGAGCACACATGAGCGGCCCTTCGGAGAATGGTACCGCCGGGGCAAGCCGGCGGGTTGTCGTTACCGGGATCGGGATGATCACTCCGCTCGGCAGCGACGTCCCGTCTTCCTGGGCGGCCCTGCTGGCCGGCACGAACGGCGGCGGCCCGATCACCCATTTCGACGCCGACGACCGCTTTGCCACCCGGATTGCGTGCGAGGTCAGGGATTTCGATCCCTCCGGGCACCTGAACAAGCGGGAGATCCGGCGCTACGACCGCTTCGCGCAGTTTGCCGTGGTGGCCGCCGCGGAGGCCATGGCTTCCGCGGGGCTGGATGGCTGCCCGCCCGGTGTCTCCCCCCAACGTTTCGGCGTGATCATCGGCAGCGGGATCGGCGGCGTCGACACCTATGAGAGCCAGGTCCGCAAGCTGGTGAAGTTCGGGCCGCGCCGGATCAGCCCCTTCTTCGTTCCGATGTTCATTCCCAACATCGGGTCCGGGCTGGTTTCGATTCGTTACGGCGCCCAGGGTCCGAACCACTCCACCGTGTCGGCGTGTTCCTCCGGGGCGCACGCCATCGGCGACGCCCTTCGCGTCATCCAGCGAGGCGACGCTGACGTGATGGTGGCCGGGGGGGCGGAAGCCGCCATCGTGCCCATCTCCATCGCCGGCTTCGCCTCCATGAAGGCGATGTCCAGACGCAACGACACCCCGGAGACCGCGAGCCGCCCCTTCGACGCCACCCGTGACGGCTTCGTCATCGGAGAGGGCGCGGGCTGCCTGGTGCTCGAGTCGCTCGACACCGCCGAGGCGCGGGGGGCGCGCATTCTGGGGGAAGTCGCGGGCTGCGGGGCCACCGCGGACGCCTACCACATCACCGCGCCGGTTCCGGGAGGCGCAGGAGCCCAGCAGGCCATGCGGCTGGCGCTGGAGGACGGGGGAATCGCGCCGGAGGAGGTCGGCTACATCAACGCGCACGGCACGTCGACCCCCTACAACGACGAGGTCGAGACGGCCGCCATTAAGGCGGTGCTGGGGGAAGAAGCGGCCCGGGCGGCCATCGTTGGCAGCACCAAGTCGATGACGGGGCACACGCTGGGCGCGGCGGGCGCCATCGAGTCGGTCATCTCGGTGATGGTGCTGATGGAGGGCCGGATCCCGCCCACGACCAACTACGAGCACCCCGACCCCGAATGCGACCTCGACTACGCCACCGACGGCATGGTCGAAAGACCTGTCGAGGCGGCCCTCTCCAACTCGTTTGGTTTCGGAGGGCACAACGTATGTCTCGCCTTCCGGCGCTGGCACGCCTGAGCGAGCCCTTTCGCGCCTCCCGGGGGTAGCAGTCCGTGAATGAACTCCCCCCGCCATGAGGGTGGGCACCGGATACGACTCGCACCGCTTCGACCCGGAGCGGAAACTGATGCTGGGGGGCGTCGAGATCCCCGGGGTTCCGGGCCTGACCGGCCATTCCGATGGCGATGCGGTGGCCCACGCCGTCACCGACGCCCTGCTCGGAGCCGCGGCCGAAGGCGACATCGGAAGCCACTTTCCCCCGGGCGATCCGCGCTGGCGCGACGCCGACTCCATGGATCTGCTCGGAGGGGTGGTCGCTCTCCTCCGGGAGCGCGGGCTGCGGACGATCAACGTGGACGTGACCGTGATCTGCGAAGCACCCCGCATCGGACCGCACGCGGCAGGAATGCGCGCGCGCATCGCCGATGTGCTCGGGATCGGCTCCGACGCGGTATCGATCAAGGGGAAGACGAACGAGGGAATGGGCTGGATCGGGGCCGGCGAAGGGATCGCCGTGCACGCCGTGGCGCTCATCGGGGAGGAGAAACCATGGACGCGGCGCTCGACTTCCTCGCATCGCTCCCCGCCGGGCTGACCTACCTGGTGCTGGGGGCGGGGGCGGCCCTCGAGAACATCGTGCCCCCGGTTCCCGCCGACACGTTCATCCTGCTGGGAGGCTTCCTGGCCGTGCGCGGCCCGGCGGATGTGGCGGTGGTCTTCCTGGTGACCTGGCTGGCCAACACCTCGGGGGCCCTGCTGGTCTACGGAGCAGGGCGCCGCTTCGGTCCGCCCTTCTTCGACACCCGGTTCGGCCGACTGCTGCTTCAGCCGGAGCAGCTTTCGCGCCTGCGGCGCTTCTATCGGCGACGGGGAACGCCCGCCATCTTCTTCGCCCGCTTTCTCCCCGGGCTGCGCGCGGTGGTGCCCGCCTTCGCGGGGGTCGCCCGGCTGTCGTTTGCCTCCGTCGCCGTGCCGGTAGCCGTGGCCTCCGCCATCTGGTACGGCGGGCTGGTCTGGCTGGGGTCGATTGCCGGAGAGAACGTCGACACCATGCTCGACTGGTACGCGACCGCCAACCGCCTCCTGCTGGCCATCGCGGCCGCGATCGTCGTGGTGATTCTGCTGGCGTGGCTGCGCACCCGCAGGCAGGCATCCGGTTCCGGGGAATGACCGGGGAACGGGACGATTCGGTCGCGAGGACCTTCAGGGAGGAGCTCTTCGCGGACTACCTGGCCTTCGAGCGGGGGCTCTCGGCGAGGACCATGGAAGCCTACGGGCGCGATGTCGCGCGGCTTATCGGGTACCTGTCGGATCGGGGCATCGTGCGCCCGGATGACGTCACCCGCGTCGAACTCCGGGACTATGTGTACTCGCTCAAGGACAGGGGACTGGCGCCGACCTCCATCCGGCGCGCCCTGTCGTCGATGCGGGCGTACTTCGCCTTCCTTCTGGAAGAAGAGGTCATAGAGACGGATCCTACCGAGCAGATCGAGTCACCGCGCGTCTGGAGAACTCTCCCCGGAGTGCTGAGCATGCGGGAGGCCGAACGCCTGCTGGAGGCGCCGGATCTATCCGATCCGCTGTGCTGGCGCAACCGGGCCGTCCTGGAGCTGCTGTACGCGACCGGCATGCGCGTCTCCGAGCTGACGGGGCTTCCCCTGCAGGGCGTCGACCTCGAGGATCGCACCTGCCTGGTGTACGGGAAGGGCGCGAAGGAGCGCATGGTGCCCTTCGGCCGCGCCGCCCGGCGCGCGCTGATGCGCTATCTGCGGGATGTGCGGCCGGAGCTGGAGCGGGGCAGGGGCGAAGGGATGTTCTTCCTCAGCGCCAGAGGCCGCCCGCTCACCCGCATGGCGGTGTGGACCGTCGTGCGCAAGGCGCGCGACCGTGCGGGGATCGAAAGACCCGTGTCCCCGCACACGCTCCGACACAGCTGCGCGACCCATCTGCTGGAGGGAGGCGCGGACCTGGCCGCGGTACAGGAACTGCTCGGCCACGTCGACATCGCCACCACCGAGATCTACACGCACGTGGACCGGGAATACGTGCACGAGATGCACCGGACCCACCACCCCAGGGGATGACTCATCAGAGCGAGCCCGGCGGAGGGCCCCGGCGGAGATGCCGAGCGGAGGCGAAGCCCGCTAGCTTCCGCTGCCCGTGAGCCTGAAAAGTTCCGCCTGGTCGTCGGCCTCGCGCAGGAGCCGGGCGGCTTCCGCCAGGACAGGATCGCGCTGGATGCGGAACCGCAACAGGCGCCCGTCGTCTGCCATGCGTTGAGACAGGTTGATCTCGAGCCGCCAGAGCAGGTAGCGCCGGGCCGCCGGATCGTCGAGGGTGGCGTCGGGGACACCCGCCTCGCGCAGTTCGGCGATGAACGCCTCAAGCCTCTCCTCGGTGATCGTCGCCTCGGCGCCGTCATTGCCGACGGCCTGCGCGCGATCGAACCCGATCTCGGCCAGTCTGAGCCCAAGGGGGAATTCGGCAGCCGCTGCTTCCTCCAGAAGCTGGCGCTCGACGGCCAGCAGCGTGTCGCCGTCGATCTCCAGATCCGGAAAGACCCCGCCGCCGCCCCTCAGTTCGCGCCCCCCTTCGGTGGTGAAGACCGGAAAGGCGGTGGAGTCCTCGGGCAGCGGCGTCCCGTGTGCGTCCCGCTGACGGTGCAGCGACCGGCCCAGCGGAGTGTACCACTCCCCGGTGGTCAGCTGCAGCTGCCAGCCCTCCGGGAGCGGTACGACGGACTGCACCACCCCCTTTCCGAAGGTGCGCTCGCCCAACACCAGCGCGCGGTCGTGGTCCTGCAGGGCTCCGGAAAGGATCTCCCCGGCCGAGGCGGTAAAGCCGTCGACCAGCACCACCAGCGGCTTGTCTCCGAGGCTCGCCCCGTCCCGGGTGTACGCCGCATCCTCGTGCTCGCCGGGCCCGCGGCGCGGGTTGCGGCCGCGGGTGCTGACCACGCGCTTGCCGCGGTCGAGGAAGAGGTCGGTCAGGGTGAGGGATTCGTCCAGGTAGCCCCCCGGATTGCGGCGCAGATCCAGTATGATCCCGCTGGCGTCCGCGAGCAGAGCGAAGGCGGAGTCCATCTCCGCGGTGGAACCGCGAGCCACCCGGTCCAGCTCGATGTAGCCTATGCCCTCTTCCACGTATCCGGCATGGACCGACGAGACGTGAATGTTGTCGCGTTCGATCTCGTGGGGAATGGGAGCGGAAAACCCGTCGCGCTCAACCGACACGGTGACCCTGGTGCCGGGGGTGCCGCGAATGCGCTGCGAGGCTTCGCCGGTAGTCCACTCTGCGGCGCTCTCGCCGTCCACGCCCACGATCACGTCGCCCACCTGGATTCCCACCCGCTCCGCCGGAAACCCGCGGAAGACCGCGGTGACCGTGATCTGGTCGTTCAGCAACTGGATCGCTACCCCGATGCCCGCGTAGTTGCCGGTGGTGGCTTCCTGAAATGCGTCCACCCGGCGCGGGCTGAGCACCTGGCCATAGGGGTCGTTCAAAGCCGTGATCAGCCCCCCGACCGCGCCGCTCCACAACATCGGATCGTCGGGTTCGTCCAGACCGGACCGGCGGATGCTGTCGAAGTTGCTGAGGAACCGCTGGTCGTCCACCGTGCCCTGGCTCGACGGGACTTCCGTCTCCGGAGGGATCGGATCCGAATCCGCGATCGAGTCGGCCGCGTCGGCGCGCCGCTCCAGCAGGGCCGCCGCCCCCAGCAACCCGTCGAGAGCTCCCCTCCAGAGCGTCGAGTCCGAGGGAGTGCTCCAGCTGTAGCGCTTGATGACCTCGAAGGCGCGCAGGAAGTGCTGGCCGTCCAGCGTTGCCGACGCTTCCGCATCGGGCTGGCCGGTCGATCCCGTATCCTGACCCGCGAGGTCCGAGGCCCGGACCGGCAGAAAGAGCAGGAACGCTGCAAGGATGAATCTCGTGCGGCTCATGGCGACTCGTCGGAGGAGATGTCGATGGCTGCAGGGTAGACCCCGGAGGTCACGGACTCGTTCCCGGAGCCGGTTCAAACCCCATTGGCGTCACGCGACCAGTTATCGTGCACCCGGATGGACCACCCGGCAACCGTTGCGGCGTTTGGCGGACGGCACGGATATCATACCTTGTCGGGAGGCATCCCGCTTGCCGCACCGCGAACGGAACCCATCGCCCTGACGACGTGCCGCTCATGAGCCCGAGACATTCGTCCCCGCTCGTTGCGGGACTGGTCCAGATGAAGCCGCGCAAGGGAGACGTGCGCGCGAATCTCGACAGGATCGGCTCGCTGGTGGCCGAAGCGGCGAGCGACCACGACCTCCTCGTCTTTCCGGAGACCTGCCTGACCGGGTACTTCCTGCAGGGGGCGGTCGCGGAACTCGCCTTCGGCGCGGACGAGGTGGCGGACATGCTGGGCCGGGCGCCGGATGGGGCGCCGGACCTGGTCGTCGGCTTCTACGAGCGGCACCGCCGCCGGATCTACAACAGCGTCGTCTATTTTTCCGCGAGCGGTGGCCGCTACCTGCCGCTGCACGTCCACCGCAAGATGTTCCTGCCGACCTACGGGCTCTTCGACGAGGCCCGTTTCGTGAAGCCGGGGCGCGAACTGCGCGCCTTCGACACGCCCCTGGGCCGAATGGGGATGTTGATCTGCGAAGACATCTGGCACTCGCTGGCCCCGGCCGTGCTGGCCCTCGACGACGCGGAGGTCATCCTGGTGCCCGGCGCCTCGCCGGCGCGTGGATTCGTCGCCGGAAGCGACCGTCCCGCCAGCATCCGGCGCTGGGACCCGATCCTCGAGGGACCGGCGATGGAACACGGCGTCTTCGTCCTGGTCAGCCAGCTGGTGGGCTCGGAGGGCGGCAAGCTGTTCGCGGGCGGCTCGGTGGCGATCGCGCCCGACGGCACCACTCTGGCACGCGCTCCGCTGTTCGAGGAGGGCGTGGTGACCGCCGTCCTCGACCGCACGGCGATCGACCGGCACCGCTTCGAGTCGCCGCTGCTCTCCGATCTCGAACAGCAGTTGCCGAACCTGCGCCACGCACTGGCGCGCGCCGGCCGCGGGCGGGGCAGGGAAGCAGCGGCCGCGGCGCCAGAAGAGGAGGATTCCGGGACAGGAGGCGGCGCAGTTGGGGTACGGAGCCACCGAGCCGCCGCGACCCACGGTCCGATTCCCGGCGACGCCTCGATGCTCGACCTCAACCTCGAGCTCATCGAACGCGCCCTTGTGGAGTTCATCCGCGAAGAGATCGTGCGCCGGCGCGGCTTCGAGAAGGTCGTGATCGGCGTGTCGGGAGGCGTCGATTCCGCCGTGTCGCTCTGCCTGGCCGTGCGTGCGCTCGGTCCGGAGAACGTCACCGGGCTGCGGCTGCCCTACGCCACCTCGTCACCGGAAAGCCTGGAGCACGCGGCGATGGTGCTGGAGGCGACCGGTGCCGTGGGCCGCACCCTGGACATCACGGCTTCGGTGGACGGCTACATCGCGCGCCACGAGCCGGACATAAGCCCGCTCCGCCGCGGCAACCTCGCCGCCCGCTTCCGCGCCCTCACCATCTTCGACCAGTCGGCGCTGCTGAGGGCGCTCCCTCTCGGCACCGGCAACAAGAGCGAACGGCTGTTCGGCTACTACACCTGGCACGCCGACGACTCGCCCCCGGTCAACCCGCTCGGCGACCTGTTCAAGACCCAAGTGTGGGCGCTCGCGCGCCATCTCGGCGTTCCCTCCGAAATCGTCGAGAAGCCGGCCAGCGCCGATCTGGTGCAGGGCATCCACGATCACGACGAGCTGGGCATCTCCTACCACGACGCCGACCCCATCCTGCACTGGTTCCTGCGGGGCTACTCGCCCGCCGACCTGGTGCGGCGGGGCTTCGATGAATCGCAGGTTGACATCGTCTGGAGCCGCCTTAACGCGACCCACTGGAAGCGTGAGCTGCCAACGGTGGCGGTGCTTTCGTCCACGGCGATCGGGGAATCGTACCTGAGGCCGGTGGACTACTAGGCATCAGGTCCAAGGGCCGCGCCCCTCACAGCCCGGCGACCTTCCGGCGCAGCGTCTCCAGCAGAGGCACCGGCGTCAGCTCGCCGTCGATGATGGCGGCGAGTTCCTCCTCCCGCTTCCAGTGCGCCTCCAAGCTGGCCAGCTCGAGCTCCAGCAGCCGTCGCTCGGCGTCCTCGCCGGCCGCGATCTCCAGGGCGATGGTGCCCGTGCGCGGCAGATTCCCGAGGCGCGCGCCCTTCTTGACGAGCACCCGGGAGAGGCCGCCGGTGCCCCCGACCTCCTCGATCAGGCGGGTTGCGGAGGCGATCCGCCTCTCGGAGGCTCCCTCGAAGTGATGATAGGCGAGGACCCTGCGCAGGGTGCGCTCCGCGTCCGGGCCCGTCAGGCGCAGGCCCTCGTCGGCATCCGGGGCAGCCCCGCAGACCGGACAGGCGCGCGACACCACCAGAGGCGCGTCGCCCTCGGTGGGACGGATCATCAGCCCCGCGCGTGCGTCGTAGGAGAGCACCCGCATGACGTATCCGCAGCGGCCGCACTCGCGCCGGCCCCGCCACGCCGCCGCGCCGAAGCGCAGCCATCGGGCGCTCCGGGTCGTCCACCGCGGCGCGTGCTCCCAGAGCACCCACGCGCCCAGCAGGCCGATGCCGCCGGTCAGCCAGCCACCGACGGCGGCGGCTCCCACCGCCGTGCCCGCGAGCGACACCTGCTTGAACCGCTTCCTGCGCGCCCGTAGTTCGCGCCCGTAGCGCCACCAGGCCTCCTCCCGGCGCTCGCAGCGTCCGACGCGCACGATCTCGAGCGGACCGGCGGCGAGGAGGGCGATGTTGTCGGTGCGGGACAGCAGGCGCCCCTGGTCGACCGAAACTTTCTCCAGCTCCTCGAGCGCCTCCCAGCGGTCGATCAGCGGCACCAGCGACCATCGTTTGCAGCGGAGGCACACAATCCAGAGACGACCTCGCTCCGCATCGAAGGCCACGCGTCGCCCGCGCGGCAGGTGCTCGAGCGTGTCGTTCTCGGGGAAGGGGGCCTGGCAGACCAGGCAGCGTGTGTACACCGGCGCGACACTCCGGCAGGAGTCGACGTTATCCGGGGGCGGGAAGACGGGGCTTGGCGAATGCCCTCCGGCGCGGCACATTCCCGGCACCTGGAAGCCGCCGGGGCACAATGCGTGCATCGCGGGCGTGCGCCCCGCCACCCGACTTCATCCTACCGAACCTCCGCGCCCGATGATCCTGGTTCTCGACAACTACGACTCCTTCACCTGGAACCTGGTCCAGATGCTGGAGGCCCTGGGTGCCCGAACCGAGGTCGTGCGCAACGACGAGCGCACCGTCCAGGAGATCGAGCGGCAGGCTCCCGAACGCGTCGTCATCTCTCCCGGACCCTGCACGCCGGGGGAAGCGGGTATCAGCACCAAGCTGGTGCGGGCCCTGGGTCCGAGCACACCGATTCTGGGGGTCTGCCTGGGACACCAGGCCATCGGCGAGGCGTTCGGGGGCGCGACCGTCCGGGCCCGGCGCGTCATGCACGGCAAGACCGCACCCATCCGCCACAATGGTCTCGGGGTCTTCCAGGGGCTTCCCTCGCCGATGACCGTGGCCCGCTATCACTCCCTGGTCACGGATCCCGCGGCGCTCCCCCCCGAACTCGAACCCGTGGCCTGGACCGATCTCCCCGGCGAGGACGACGAAATCCAGGCCATGCGCCACCGGACGATGCCCGTCTGGGGGGTTCAGTTCCACCCGGAGTCCTACTTCTCCGACGCGGGCCCGCGGCTGCTGGAGAACTTCCTGCGCCTCTAGGAGATGATCGGCGGCAGCCCCCGCTCCGCGAGAAGGCGGTTGAAGTCGGTGATGTCGTCCGCGGCCAGCTCCGCCCAGCGTCTCAGATACTCCTCCAACTGGAGCCGGTAGATCCCTCCGACCTCGCTCATCGACTCCGTGGGCGGGTCGTCCGAGCCGGCCGAATACCCCGCGAGGCTCGCGATCTTCGCCCAAAGCCGGCGGGGCCAGCGGATGGTGTCCTGCCGGGCCGAACCGCCCGTAAGCCTCAGGTCGAAGAGCTCCATTTCGAGCTCGATGAGCGCCAGCGCGAGCTCCTCTCCCACTTCCGCGATCTCCGCGTAGAGCGGATTCCCGCGCACCCGTTCCTCCAGGTCCGCCAACCCCCGGCGGGTCCATTCGATGCGGTTGATGAGCTCGGCCGTCGAATCGCTCATCTCACGCAGTTCCAGCTGAAGGGCCAGCTGCGCGCGCATGTCCTCGGCGGACGCCATGGAGGCCGGATCCTGCAGGATCTCGAACTCGGCGGTGCGCTCTTCGGCGCCTGCGGTAAGACGCACCCGGTAGCGTCCGGGGATGGCAAGGGGCCGAACCGGGCCGCCGTCCGGCGGAGGCCGCCACCCCTCCTGGCCCACGCCGCGATGCGAGTGCTCGAGCGGCGGGGTGCGGAGCCGCGGAGTCGCAGAGGCCGTGTAGCGGAGATCCCACATCGCACGGTTCATTCCGGGGCCGAAGCTGCCGGACAGGGTGCGGACCGGCGCTCCGTCCATCGTCTCCACCTCGATGGTGACGGGTCCGGCCAGATCCTCGCCCAGATGGAAGTTGATCGAGGCCCCGTAGTCGGGGTTCTCCCCGGCGGCCGGGTCGTCCGGCTGGGCGTTGCGCGCCTCCCGGGGGAGGAAGCGGTACGCCGGACGCGGTGCGAACAGATGCACGCCGTCCGCCACCGTCTCCGCGCTCAACTGCTGAAGCGGCGTGATGTCGTCCAGGATCCAGAATCCCCGCCCGTAGGTGCCGACCACCAGGTCGTTGAAGTGCGGCTGGATCTCCAGCCAGTGCACGGGCGCATGCGGCAGATCGCCCTGCAGCGAGCTCCAGGTCACCCCGTCGTCGAAGGAGACGTAGAGCGAGTTTTCGGTGCCGAGGTAGAGCAGGCCGGGACGCACCGGGTCCTCGCGCACGACGTGGGCGTAGCTGAACACGCTACGCGGGATGTCGCCGGCGAGCGAGCGCCAGGACGCCCCGTAGTCCTCCGTCTTGTAGACGAAGGGATCGGTGCCGCCCAGTTGGTGGAAGTCGACGGTGATGTACGCCGCCGCCGGGCTGTAGCGGGAGGGCTCGATGTTGCTCACCGTGCCCCACTCGGGGAGCCCGGAGATGTTGCCGGCCACCTCGATCCAGCTCTCGCCGCCGTCGCGCGTCACGTGCACGAGGCCATCGTTCGAGCCCGCCCAGATGGTGCCGGCCTCGATGGGGGATTCGGCGAGGGCGAAGAGCACCGAGGCGTAGGTGGGGCTCACGTCCTCGGTGGTGAGCCCGCCCGTCTTCTGCATGCGGGTGGTGTCGGCGCGCGTGAGGTCGGGGCTGATCACGCTCCAGCTGTGCCCCCCGTCGGTGGTGCGGTGCACGTGCTGGCTGCCCGCGTAGACCACGTTGTTGTCGTGCGGCGAGATGTGGACGGGAAAGGTCCACTGAAAGCGGTAGCGCACGTCGGCGGCCGCCCAGCCTTCGGGGTTGTCGGGCCACACGCTTACTGTGCGGGTGATCCCGGTGGAGAGCTGGTGCCGCTCGAGGATGCCCTCGTAGCACCCCGACCAGACGACATCGTTGGTCACCGTGTCGGGGATGGCGAACCCGACCTCGCAGCCGCCAACGGAGCGCCACGCCCCCACCGGAATCGCGCCCCCGGTGAGGGTGTTGGAGGGCCCGCCCGTCGAGGGCCCGTCCTGGCGGTTGCCGTACAGGTTGTAGGGGACCCGGGTGTCGGTGTGGACGTGGTACATCTGGGCGATGGGCAGGAGCGGCCGGTACCAGTTGCGCCCCCGGTTGGTGGAGATGCGCACCCCCTGGTCGTTGCCGATGATCATGCGCGCCGGGTCGCGCGGGTCGATCCACATGTCGTGGTTGTCGCCCCCGGAGATGACCTCGAAGGACACGCCCCCGTCCAGCGAGCGCGTGTGCACCGTGGACATGAAGTGAACCTCGTCGGGATCGTCCGGCGCGACCGCCATGCGCGAGTAGTAGAGGGGCCGCTGCGCCAGCGCGTGGTCGGCGTTCACCATCGTCCAGGAGCGCCCGCCGTCGTCGGACCGCCAGAGCGTGCCTTCGTGCTCCTCCAGCTCCTCGTACTCCCGGTTGGAGTTGGTTTCGATGAGCGCGTAGACGCGGTCCGGGTCCGCCGCGGTCATGGCGAGGCCGATCCGGCCCATGGTGCCGCGGGGCAGCCCGGCGCCCTCGAGCCGGGTCCAGGTGTCGCCCCCGTCGCGGCTGGTCCAGAGGCCGCTTTCCGGGCCTCCGCTCTCGCGCCCCCAGGTCCAGATCTGCATCTGCCAGGTCGCGGCGAAGAGGATGCGCGGGTTGGTGGGATCCATCACCACGTCGATCGCGCCGGAGTTCTCGCCGGAGAAGAGCACCCGCTCCCAGTTCTCCCCGCCGTCGGTGGTGCGGAACAGCCCCCGCTCCTGCTGCGGGCCGTAGAGGTGGCCGGCCGCCGCAACGTACACCATGTCCGGATCGTCGGGATGGATGACGATGCGCCCGATCCTTCCCGTCTCGTCGAGCCCCATGTGCCGCCAGGTGCGGCCCGCGTCGGTGGAGCGGTACACGCCGTTGCCGATGGAGACGTTGGAGCGGATGAACGACTCGCCCGTCCCCGCCCACACCACGTTGGCGTCGGAGGGCGCGACTGCCAGCGCGCCGATCGACTGCGCCGGCTGGTCGTCGAAGACGGGACGCCAGGTGTGCCCGCCGTCCTCGCTCTTGAAAACGCCTCCCGACGCGGCCCCGAGGTAGTAGACGTTGCGGTTGCCGGGTTCGCCCACCACCGCGCTCACCCGGTTGCCCACCGGGCCCACGTGGCGGAAGTCGGCGTCGGCGAAGAACTCGTCCGGAAGCTCGCCGGGAGCGGTCAGTTGGGCGGCGAGCCCGCGGGCCGCGACGCCGGCTGCCAGGAGGGACAGGATGAACGCGCGGGCGAACGCACGGGTGGGATGCCTGACAGTCATGGAGAAACTCCAAAGGAGGGGCTACCAATGGGACGCAACAAAGGTAGGCCGGGGCCTGTCTCGGGCAATGCGATGGCCCAGTTGGCTGTGGGCCTGGTTCAGGGCGCTCCGTGTGAGATCCGGTAGCGGACCACCCGTTCCACTCCCAGCTCGTCCGCCGTTACGGCCCACACACGGTCGCCGTCGAATACCGGGGCCGGGAAAGTGGCAAATTCGTCCGGCGCCACCACGACGCCCAGATAGGTCCCGTCCGGCTCAAAGACATCGTACCGGGTCTCTTCCTCCCAGATCACCGGCAGCGAGCCGGGATCGTCGGGATCGTGATCCACGTTGTCCACCGGTCGTCCTTCGGTCCACAGCCGCACCCAGATGCGCCCGTCCCGGCCGGCCAGCAGCTCCTGGAAGAACGGTTTCCCGCTCGGAATCGCCGGACCGTCCCAGTCCCAGCCGGGGAGGGACCTGCGTATGCTCCCGACGACGCGTTCGCGCTGGTAAGCCCGCTCCGCGGTCGACGCAGGGACCGGATCCCGCCTGCGCTCGATGCGGAGTACGCCGTCATCCCGGGCGAGGTCGATTCGGTAGTCGGAGGAGAGACCCGTGAGGAAGTGGCCGCTCGGGTGAACGGTCCAGTGATACCGGGGAGTGAAGGGGACGCCATAGCTCACCAGGATCCCGGGAGCTTCAGCCCTCACAAGGGGGGGTTGGTAGTCGCTGGACGGTTCCGGAAGCGTGTCGAGAGGCGTCCCGTCGGGGCTCAGAACGATGATCTGCATGACAAACCCGCGCTCGCGGGCCGGGGTGCTGGCGAGCAGAAAGGTACGGCCGCGTGCATCAGTGTACAGCGGTGACCGCGTACCGGCGCCGCCAGTGTACCCCCATTCGGCCGTCTCGCCCGGGCCGGGGCCGAATACCGTGACGCGCTGATTCTCGGGGTCGCGCACGGCAAGCCGTCCATCGGGCAGTACGGCTATGGCTTCGGGGCTGGTGAACTCGCCGGGACCCTCACCCCGGCGTCCCAGCGTTTCGAGATGGACCCCGAGCGAGTCGAAGACGCGCACATGCTGCTCCAGCCGGTCCAGGACGTACACCGTCCCGTCATCGTTCACGGCGAGCGACCAGATGCGGCCGAAGAGATACTCCTCGGGACCGTCGAGCAGACCGATCGTGATCTCCGGCACCAGTGAAGCCTCCGCGCCCCACACGCTGCCAGACAGTGTGCGGACGACGGTAGTGTCGCCGATGGCTTCGACGACCGCGTCAGGGGTGGCGTCGGAAGAGCGCGCATCGGGTCCGCAAGCGGTTAGGAGAGCGACGGAGGCCGCGGTCACCAGCCCGCTGAAACGCACACGCAGGTTTGGTGGCCGGTCGGCTCTCGCCTGCTTCGCTTCCCGAGGGGTCGTTCGCATTGTCGCACCTGCGGCGCCGGCTCCGGCCGTCCGGGTGTGGTCTGACCGATCGATTGCTCTCAGTCGAAGTATGGTTGCTCGCCGAATCGCGGCAAGGTCGCCTTCAGACCGGCGCGCCGCAGCGGAGACCTGATTCTCGACCCCGGTGGGGATTCCCGAAGAAGTCACCAGTAGATCACAGTAGATGTCATCAAGACATCGTGGGGCGCAACCTCGCCGGCTTCTCTCTTCTGGAGTTAACCCGTCCCGCGCGCTATCTTGCATCCTGTTGGCGGAGGGACCGGGCGTTGAACGAGCGACTCCCGGCGAACCGGATGGAACCGACGTGAACGTGGAGGCCGTCCCTCAAGCATGACCGAGTGCGCATGAAAGCTCGCGTCCTGGGTATCGTTCCCGCCCGGCTCGCCTCTACACGACTCCCCAACAAACCCCTCTTCCCCATCCTCGGCCGACCCCTCATCGAGTGGGTCTGGCGCAGGGTCCGGTCCATGCAGGTGCTTGACCACGCCGTCGTGGCGACCGACTCCGACCGGGTGGCGCGCGTCTGCCGCGACCTGGGCGCCCCGGTGGAGATGACCTCGTCCGACCATCCCTCAGGCACCGACCGCATCGCCGAGGTGGCGGCGCGCAGGCGCTACCGGGACTACCCGGTGATCGCAAACATCCAGGGGGACGAGCCGCTGCTCGAGGAACGCCACCTGGCGGCGGCCGTCGAGCTGGTTCGCGGCGGAGGATGGGAGATCGGGACCTGCGCGACCCCGGTGGAGCACCTGGAAGCGTGGAAGGATCCTTCCGTGGTGAAGGTTGCGCGCGCCGCCACGGGCCGGGCGCTCTACTTTTCGCGCGCCGCGATACCCTACAAGCGGGCCGCGAAGCCGGATGCGGGCGACCTTCTGCGCGAACCCTATCTGCGCCATATCGGCATCTATGCCTGCGCGCGCGATGCCCTCGAGCGGTGGGTGGCGATGGCACCGACCGTCCTCGAGCGCCTCGAAAAGCTCGAGCAGCTGCGCCCGCTCGAGTCCGGCATCCGCATCGGCGTGGCGGTGGTCGGGGTCGCGCACCCCGGCGTCGACACGCCGACCGACGTGCTCTACACCGAAAGGAGACTGCGGGAAATGGAGCAGCATTCATCCAGCCTGGTGAGCGGAACATGAGCGAGAATCAGACGGACCGGACACGCTACGTCTTCGTCACCGGAGGTGTGGTGTCATCGCTGGGGAAGGGCATCGCCGCCGCGTCCCTCGGACACATCCTGAAGGCCCGCGGCTTCAGGGTGACCATCCAGAAATTCGACCCCTACATCAACGTCGATCCCGGCACCCTGTCCCCATTCCAGCACGGGGAGGTGTTCGTGACCGACGACGGCGCGGAGACCGACCTGGACTTGGGCCACTACGAGCGCTTCATCGACGAGTCGCTGTCGCAGGCTAACAACGTCACCACGGGCGGCATCTACCAGTCCGTGATCAACAAGGAGCGCCGGGGCGACTACCTGGGCTCGACCGTGCAGGTCATCCCGCACATCACAGACGAGATCAAGGACGCCATCCGCCGCCTGGCGGCCGAGAACGACGTCATCATCACCGAAATCGGAGGGACGGTCGGCGACATCGAGAGCCTGCCCTTCCTGGAGGCCATCCGGCAGTTCCGCCTGGAGATGGGCCGCCCGTACGTCGCGGTGATCCACCTCACCCTGGTGCCGTTCCTGGCGGCGGCCGGCGAGCTGAAAACCAAACCGACTCAGCACTCGGTGCGCGAACTCATGCAGATCGGCATTCCCCCGGACATCGTGATGTGCCGCACCGAGCGCTCGCTGGATGAAGGCATTCGCCGCAAGATCGCGCTCTTCACCAACGTGCATCCGGACGCCGTGGTGGAAGCCCACGACCAGGAAACCATCTACGAGGTGCCCCTGGAGCTGCACCGTCAGCGTCTGGACGAAGTGGTTCTTGAGCGGCTCGAACTCCAGGCTCCCACCACCGATCTCAAGCGGTGGCGGGGCGTGGTGGAACGCATCAAGCGGCCCTCCCGCGGCAAGGTCCGCATCGCCATCGTGGGCAAGTACACCGAGCTCGTCGACTCGTACAAGTCGATCGAGCAGGCGCTCATTCACGGCGGAGTCGAACATGACGTCGGCGTGGAGCTGGACTGGATCTCCAGCGAACGCTACGAAGGCGACCACGATCCCCGGGAGCTCGAGGACTACGACGGGGTTCTGGTTCCCGGCGGTTTCGGAGAACGGGGCGTGCAGGGCATGCTGAACGCCATCCGCTGGGCGCGCAAGAACCGTATGCCGTACTTCGGCATCTGCCTCGGACTCCAGTGCGCAGTCATCGAGTTCTCCCGCAACGTGTGCGGGCTCGACGACGCCAACTCATTCGAGTTCGACCGCTCGACGCCGCATCCGGTCATCTGTCTTATGGACTCCCAGGCCAACGTCACCCGCAAGGGGGGCACCATGCGGCTGGGGCAATGGCCGTGCCGGCTGCTCCCGGGATCCCAGGTGGAACGGATCTACGGCCAGCCGCTCGTCCAGGAACGGCACCGGCACCGCTACGAGGTGAACAACGCCTACCGGGATCTGCTCTCCCGGGAGGGGCTGGCGTTCACGGGACTCTCTCCCGACCGCACCCTGGTCGAGATGATCGAGCTCCCCGGGCATCCCTGGTTCGTCGGCTGCCAGTTCCACCCGGAATTCCTGAGCCGCCCGACGCACGCCCACCCGCTCTTCGCCTCGTTCGTCGAGGCGGCCATCCGCCACGCGGGCATCGCCCCCGTGCCCGAAAGCGGGGTGATCGGGAGCGTGGCCCGCTGAAGGACGCCAGCGGTGTTTGAGAACTTCTTCCTCATCGCCGGACCCTGCGTGCTCGAGGGCGACGACGTGAACCTCGCGGTCGGCGAAACCCTGGCGTCCCTCTCCGCCCGGCACCGTCTTCCGGTGTTCTTCAAGTCCTCGTTCGACAAGGCCAACCGCTCGCAGCTGGCTTCGGCGAGGGGACCGGGGCTTGAGGAGGGCCTGCGGGCGCTGGACCGCGTAAAGGCACACTGCGGCCTCCCGGTGCTCACCGACATCCATGAGCCCGCACAGGCGGGGCCCGCCGCCGAGGTGGCGGATGTAGTCCAGATCCCTGCCTTCCTCTGCCGGCAGACGGACCTGCTCACGGCCGCGGGCCGCACCGGCGCGGCGATCAACATCAAGAAGGGACAGTGGATGTCTCCAGAGCAGATGGCGCACGCCGTGCACAAGGCGCGCGCCGCCGGGGCCGGGGAGGTGGCCGTGACCGAGCGGGGCACGTTCTTCGGATATGGCGACCAGATCGTCGACATGCGCTCCTTCGCCCGGGTGCGAAGCGCGTGCGGCACTCCGGTGGTGTTCGACGGCACCCACTCCGTGCAGCGCCAGGGACAGGCCGGCGGAGGCACGGGCGGAAACCCCGAGTTCATCGGCTGCCTGGTGCGGGCGGCCGTCGCCGCCGGTTGCGACGGGCTGTTCCTCGAGGTGCATCCGGCTCCCGCCACCGCTCCTTCGGATTCCTCCAACATGCTCGAGCTCACGGCGCTCGCACCGCTCCTGGAGGATGTTCTCGCCATCCGGCGGGCGCTTTCATGAACACGCCGGACGGGAGATTCCCCGACGAGGCTGCGCGCCGGGTCCGACTCGTCATCTTCGACGTGGACGGGGTGCTCACCGACTCCGGTGTCTACGTGGGCGAAATGCCGGACGGGTCGGCCGTGGAGTTCAAGCGCTTCGACATACAGGACGGCCTGGCGATCAAGCTCCTGATCGGAACCGGGATGCAGGTGGCGCTGGTGTCGGGCCGAGTATCGGCGGCGACTGCGCTGCGCGCCCGGGAACTCGGCATCGAGGAGTGTCATCAGGTGCCCGGCGCCATGAAGATGCCCGTGGTACGAAACTTGCTTGCCCGCAACGGGGTTTCATGGGACGAAGTCGCCATGCTTGGCGACGACCTGCCCGACCTTCCCGTCTTTCGGCGTGTCGGACTGCCGGTGGCGGTCGGGAACGCCACACCGGAGCTGGTGCGGGACGCGATCTGGCAGACGCGCGCGCAGGGGGGCAGGGGAGCGGTTCGTGAATTCGTGCGCGCCCTGCTGATCGCGCGCGGTGAATGGGAAAACGTGGTCCAGGGTTACTGCGATGCCAGGAGCGATGACGTCCCCGCCGAAGACGCGCGCGGCCGGAGAGGCTGACGCCGGCGGGAGCCATACGCGTGCGCCGTCGTTGCCAGGGAGGGACGGCGGCGCGACCGCCGCTGCCATGGCCGAAGCTGCCCGGGTGCTTCGCGCGGAGGGCGGCGCGCTCCTCCATCTCGCCAACCGCATCGACCACCCCTTCGTCGAGGCGGCCGAAGTCGTGCTGGCCGCTTCCGGCCGGGTCATCGTCTCGGGGATCGGCAAGAGCGGCATCGTCGGGCGCAAGATTGCGGCTACACTCACGTCCACAGGCACCCCCGCCTTCTTCCTCCACCCGGTGGAGGGGCTTCACGGGGACCTGGGCATCGTCTCGCGCGAGGACGTCGCGATCCTGGTTTCGAAGAGCGGCGATACCGGCGAACTCGCCGAGCTCGCCGCGTACCTGCTGCGCTTCGGAGTGCCCATCGTGCTGATAACCGGCAGTCCGCGCTCGCCGCTGGCCCGGCATGCGACCGCGCTCCTCGACTGCTCGGTGGCCGAGGAGGCCTGCCCCCTGGACCTGGCGCCCACCACCTCCACCACCGCCGCCATGGCCATGGGCGACGCGCTGGCGATCGTCCTTCTGCGGCGGCGGGGATTCGAGCCCGCGGACTTCGCCCGCCTGCACCCGGGGGGCGCGCTCGGGCGCACGCTCACCCTTCTGGTCGACGACGTGATGGTCGGGGAAGGGTACCCGTCCCTCCTTCAGGACGCACTCGTACGCGACTGCATCGTGCCGCTTGCACACATGCGCGGCACCGTGCCCATCGTGGACGGACAGGACCGGGTCGTGGGCGTCGTGACCGCCGGCGATCTCACGCGCCTCATGGAGCGCGAACCGGACTTTCTGCATATTCCGATCCGCGCCATCATGAGCCCCGAGCCCAGGCTGGCACGCCTAGGAACCCTGGCCTCGGCGTCCGCCCGGGAGATGGAGCAGCACGGGGTCATGGCATTGCCCGTGGTAGACGGAAAAGACAGGCTGAGCGGCGTCGTGCACCTTCACGACCTGATGAGATCGGGAGTCCTATGATGTTGAAAAACAGGAAGATGGCGGTACTGCTGGCGTTCGCGGCGATGGCGGCCGCGGGATGCGAGGAGCAGGTGGCGACGACGTCGCTTCCGGAAGAGCTGCGCGCGCTCCAGGCCGACCAGGTCCTTTTCGACATCGTGACCCATGTGACGGTCGACGGCATTCGCGAGGCCCGCATCCAGGCCGACACCGCCTATATCTGGCAGGACTCGACATCCGTGGCGCTCCGCACGTTGAACCTGATCATGTACGACGAAGGCGGAGAGGAGCGCGCGCGCGTGACCTCGCGGACCGGACTGATGAACGAGGACACCCAGCACATGGTCGCGCGCGGCGACGCCGTTCTCGTAATGGCGGACCGGCGCATCGAGAGCGCGGAGATCCACTACGAGCCCCAGCGGGACCGCATCTGGAGCGACTCGGCCACGGTCATGACGATGACCGAGGGAGGCCGGGTGGTCGAGGGATCCGCGTTCCTGTCCGACGCCAACTTCGAGAGCATCTTCATCCAGAACCAGCGAACGCGGAGCGGCGGAGGGCCCTGAATTGCGCCCGTCCCCGGTTCTGGCGGCCCTGATCGCAGGCTCGGCCCTGTGCCTGGCGACGGGCGTTGCGGCTCAGGGCAGCTGCGACCTGCTCCAGTCCCGCTCCTCCACCGTGCAGGTGACGGGGGACGGCTTCTTCAACTTCATCTCCGACCCCGTGTTCGGCTGCGAGGGAGGCGTCATCATCCGCGCCGACAGCGCCGTGCTCGATGACGTCTCGGGCTACACCCGCTTCATCGGCAACTTCGAGTACAGCGACTCGGCGGCGTCCATGACCGCCGACCGCGCCGACCACTTCGCCTCCGAGGGCCGGCTGATCGGAGTCGGCAACGTCCACATCATCGACGGGGCCTCGGGCGCCACCTTCGAAGGCGACAGTACCGTGCTGGTCGGCTCCAGCTCCCGGCGCGAGGACGGGGAGATGACCATCCTCGGCCTGGACGGGCGGCGCGCGCACGCGGTGATCCTGGTAACGCCGCAGGCGGGCGCGGCGGATTCGACCGAACCCCCGCCGGACTCCGCCGCAGCGGAAAGCGATTCGACCGAGGCCGCGGACTCGCCCGAAGCCCCGCCGGATTCCGCAGCGACGGAGAACGATCCGGCTGACGCCGCCGGGACCGGCGGGGAAATGGCTCCGGAACCGGAACCATCACCCCCCGACACCACGCCCGTCCCCTACGACATCGATGCCGAGCGCATCTACCTGAGCGGCGCGGACTACATGCTGGCCACCGGCAACGCGGAGCTCTACAACGATGAGTTTCGCGCCCTCGCCGATTCCATCGAATACCGGGAAACCACCGGCAAGCTCTTTCTGCGGGGGACGGCGCCGCGCGTTTTCGGGTACGGCGCCGAATACGTGCTGAGCGGTGACGCGGTGGACCTGGACATGAACGGCAACCAGGTCGCGGCGCGCGGTGACGCCGCACTCTCCGGTAGCGAGATCGACCTGACCGCGCCCGAAATCCGGGTGTTGATGGTGGACGGCGTGCTCGACCGCATCGTGGCGATGAACGAACGGCCGCCGGAACCGGAGCCGCCCGGGCTGCCGGAGGAAGTCGAAGGCCCGTCGGGGGACTCGGCAGCGGCCACCGCTGCTGCGTCGGAAGAGCAGGCCGCCGGCGACGTCCAAGCCGAGCCCACCGAAGTGGTGCTTGGCGAAGCCATTCCGCTCACCGACGAGTCGGTCCCCGGAGACGCGGACGCTCCGCGTGACGCTTCGGGCGAGACCGCGGACTCGGCTGCCGTGCTTCCGCCCGCCCGGCCCCGTGCCGTGGCCGAGACGTTCGAACTGGAAGGGGATTCCATCCACGTTCTGGCCCCCGACGAGGTGCTGGAGCGAGTGGTCGCCGTAGGCGACGCGCGCGGCGAGTCGCTCGCGCGCGATTCGCTCAACACCGAAGACACGCCGGAGATCGCGCGCTCGGACTGGGTGTCGGGCGACACCATTACCGCGGTCTTCCAGCCCGTCGGCGCCGACACGTCGGCTGCAGCCGGCGCCCAACCGGCCACGGACGAGTCGTCCGGGGGCTACCAGCTCGATCGTCTGGTGGCTCGCGGCCAAGCGGCCAGCCTCTACCGCTTGATCCCCTCCGAGGGCGGCGGGGAAGGCGAGCCCCCGCAGCCGGACGCGGCGGGGGCCGAGGCCGGCGAGCAGGTCGCGGGGGAAGGGGAGGAGCAAGCCGCCGAGGAAGCTGTCGCCGAGGAGGAAGTCTCCGGGGACCCCGCGCAGGAAGCCGCAACGGAGGAAGACCCCGGCGCGCGGGAACCCACGGGAGAGGCCGGGGGAGAAGAAGCGGCCGCGCAGCCGGAGCCGGACATCCGGCTCGCCCTTCACTACGTCCGGGGAGACCTGATCACTATCTTCATGCAGGACGGCGAAGTGACCTCGGTCATCGTGGAAGGCAACGCACAGGGCGTGCAGCTTGAGCCCCTCGCCCCCCCGCCCGCCGACACCACCGCGACGGCCGACACGACCGCGGCACCCCCTGCCACACGGAGATGAAATGACGCTGGAACGCTTTCTGGAGCTCATGCAGGAACTCGAGCCGCACGATGTCTCGGTGGCGGTGGCGGTTCTGGAACTCATCCGGGGCGCGGACGATTCGGGATCCGTCGGCCGGGACGACTGGGTGTCGTCGGTGCGCCGCGAGTACGAGGAACTCGAACTCCACCTGCAGGCATCCTGGCGCGAGCGCGGCGGCGAACTCGGCGGCTACCTGGAGGAACAGGTGATCGGGCGGCTGGAGGCGGTCGGCATCGCCGGCCGTGATCCCCGCGAAGACGGCTGGGAACGGCTGACCCTCGACGCCGAGCTGTGGGAAGAGATATCCGTCGACCGCGACCCGCTGGTCGAGAATATCGAGGCGATGGCGGTGGTGCTGCAGCACAAGTTCGGCGTCCTGGCCAGCGAGTCCCCGGACAACGGCGCCTCGCCGCCTGCCAGCCGGCTGGTCGCGACCGGGCTGACCAAGAGCTACGGCGGCCGCAAGGTGGTGAACGATGTCGACATCGCGGTGGAGCAGGGCGAGATCGTCGGGCTGCTAGGGCCGAACGGCGCCGGCAAGACCACGACCTTCTACATGATGGTCGGGCTGATTTCGCCCCAGGCCGGGCAGGTGCGGCTGGACGACCGGATGCTGACCGGCATTCCCATGTACAGGCGCGCGCGCCTCGGGGTCGGCTATCTCGCCCAGGAGCCTTCGGTCTTCCGGCGCCTGACCGTAGAACAGAACGTAATGGCGATCCTTGAGACGCTGCCGCTGCCGAGGGCGGAGCGCAAGCAGCGCCTCGACGAGTTGCTGTCGGAGCTCTCCATCGGCCACCTTCGCCACTCGAAGGCGTTTTCGCTCTCCGGCGGGGAACGGCGTCGTCTGGAGATCACGCGCGCGCTCGTCCAGCGTCCCAAGTTCATGCTCCTCGACGAGCCCTTCGCCGGAATCGATCCCATCGCCGTCAACGACATCCAGCAGATCGTGGCCGGGTTGAGGCACCGCGGCATCGGGGTCATCATCACGGACCACAGCGTGGAACAGACGCTCGAGATCGTCGACCGCGCCTACATCATGCACGAGGGCCGCATACGAGTCGTCGGCACGGTCTCCGAACTGGTCTGGAACGACGAAGTCGCCGAGATCTACCTCGGCCCCGTCCTGACCGACCGCATGCGCAAGCGCTTCAATCCCCCCGTGGCGGCATGAGCGGACTCGGCGCGCGGCTCATCCAGAGCCCGGAGCTCAGGCAGGAGATGAAGATCAACCCGCGCCTGTACCAGGCAATGGAGTTGCTTCATCTTCCGCTGCTCGACCTCCAGCAGCGTCTGAAGCAGGAGATGACGGAAAACCCGTTCCTGGAGGTGGTAGAGGGCGACACCGAGCAGGAAGTGGAACTCGACCAGGATGGCGTGGACGAGGACGGGGACGAGGTCGACTGGGAGTCGATCCTGCTCGACGGATTCGACGCCGGCGGACGCCGCGCCCAGTACGAAGCCCGTGACTTCGACTTCCCCACGCCGTCCAAGGCTCCCGACCTCCGCGATCATCTCGAGAACCAGACTCAGCTGCTGACGCTCTCCGGCCGCGAGCAGAGGATCGCGCAGGAGATCATCGGCAACATCGATGACGACGGCCTCCTGCGCTGTCCGCTGGAAACCATCACCGACGACCTCAACGGCTGGCTCGAAGACGTGCGCGACCTCGCCCTCGAAGCCGCCGAGGACGAGTCTCCGGAGGAGCTGGCCGCGATGCTTGCGCCCTTCGACGTGGGGGAAGTGGAGGCGATGCTCGAAATCGTGCAGGACATGGATCCGCCGGGTGTGGGCGCGCGCGATCTGCGCGAATGCCTCCTCATCCAGCTGCGCGAATCGAGGGAGGAGAATGAACTCATCGGGGTCATGGTCGACGAGCACTTCGACGACCTCCTGAGTCACCGCTGGGCCAACATCGCCCGCGCTCTCGGAGTAGCGCCCCGGTTGGTCCAGGATGCCGCCGATCGGCTCGCCCGCCTGGACCCGAAGCCGGGACTCAGGTACTCGCCCGAACCCGAGCACTACATCGTCCCGGACCTGATCGTGGAGAAGATCTCCGGCGAGTACATGGTGTTCGCCAACGACACCAGCATGCCCCAGCTGAGGCTGGCGCGCTCGTACCAGGAAGTCGCCCGCGACAAGCGCCTGTTCCAGGGAGAGAACAAGACGTTCATCAAGGACAAGCTGAATTCCGCCAGCTGGATGATCCAGGCCATCGAACAGCGGCGCCAGACGATGCTCAAGGTGATGCAGTACATCGTCGAGCGTCAGCGCGGTTTCTTCGAAAACGGGGTTCAGCATCTGCGGCCGCTCACCTTGCGTGAGGTGGCCGACCACATCGAGATGCACGAATCGACCGTGTCGCGCGTGACCAACGAGAAGTTCGTCCAGACGCCGCGCGGCGTCTTCAGCCTCAAGTACTTCTTTTCGAGCGGGCTCTCAACCACCAGCGGCACCGACATTTCCGCTCGCGGAGTCAAGGCGAAGATGGAGGCACTCATCTCCGGGGAGGACGTTCGCAAGCCCCTCACCGACATGGCACTCGTCAAGCTCCTGCGCGCCGACGGCGTCCGCATCGCGCGCCGGACGGTGGCCAAGTACCGCGACCAGCTCGGCATCCTCCCGGCGCGCATGCGCAAGCGCCTGTGAGCGGATCGCCCCGCGTCGACCGCGCCGATGCCATCCTCCTCCGCGGCAGCCGGCCCCGGGGATGACGCGTCCGCGCGTCCTGGTGGTCATCGGCACCCGGCCGGAGGCGATCAAGATGGCCCCGGTGGCAGAGGCGCTGCGCAGTCGTGCCGACCTGGTGGAGAGCGCAGTCGCCCTGACCGGCCAGCACACCGACATGGTCGACCAGGCGCTCGAAGCTTTCTCCATCATCCCCGACTTCGACCTGGACATCATGAAGTCCGGCCAGACCCTCTACGACGTCGGGCGGGGCTGCATGGAAGGGCTGAGGGACATGATCCGCGAGTTCGCGCCGGCCATGATGCTGGTGCAGGGCGACACGGCCAGCGTCTTCTTCGGTTCGCTGGTGGGATTCTTCGAACGCATCCAGGTGGGGCACGTCGAGGCCGGATTGCGCAGCCGCAATCGGTGGGCTCCGTATCCCGAGGAGCTGTTCCGGCAGATGACGGACACGCTCGCCGAACTTCACTTCGCGCCCACCGCGCTGGCGCGGCAAAACCTGCTGGATGAAGGGATCTCCGAAGCTTCGATTCACGTCACGGGCAATACCGTGGTCGACGCTCTTCTGCGGCTGGCTCACCGCGAAGCCGAAATCGAAGACCGGGTGCTGGCCGAACTTCTGGCGGGAGGTGGCCCACTCGTGCTGCTCACGGCCCATCGGCGCGAGTCGTTCGGCGAACCTCTGTGTCGGGTCTTCCGAGCCGTCCGCGAGATTGCGGACCGATGTCCGGATGTCCAGGTCATCTATCCCGTGCACCCGAATCCGCAGGTCGTCCGCCCGGCGCGCGAGCATCTGGCCGACCATCCCCGGGTTCACCTGACAGACCCGCTGGCGTACCCGGATCTCCTGCGTGCGCTCAAGCGGGCGAGCCTCGTGCTCACCGACTCCGGGGGAATCCAGGAGGAGGCGCCCACCTTCGGCACGCCGGTCCTCGTGCTGCGGGAGGTGACGGAGCGCCCGGAAGGTGTGGCCGCGGGGGTTGCCAGGCTGGTGGGAACCGACCGCGCCCGCATCGTCGCCGAGGCCCTGGCCGCGCTGGCCGGCGGAAACGGGGAAGGGGACCGGGAGGGCGGTTTCGCCAACCCCTACGGCGACGGCGACGCGGCGGAGCGCATCGCCGACATCGTGGCGCAGCGGCTCACCGGAGTGCCGCGCCGGACGCGCGACTGGCTTCCGGAAGCGCCATGAACATCCTGATGCACTGCATCTACTTCCCGCCGGAAGTGGGCGGACTGGAGAGCCACGTCTTCAACCTGTGCCGGGGGCTTGTGGCCCGCGGACACCGCGTGGATGTGGTCACCTCGCGGTCCCGTCCCAATCTTCCGCGCGAGCAGTTCATGGGGGACATCCACGTCCGGAGAACATGGCTGCCGGCGCGCAACCCGGGAGGGTGGTTCCTGCACTCGATGTGCTCGACACCACGCACCACCCGGGCGAGCGCGGAGGTCGACGTGGTGCACGCGCAGGCCATCGCCTCCATCCCGCCGGCATGGATTGCCGGCCGGCTCCGCGCGCGACCGGTGATTACCACCCTGCACACCTCCCACTTCCTTCGGCTGGCGGCGAAAACGCATTGGCGGCCGGGCCTGCGCACCCTCCTGCGCGCGTCCGACCATACCTTCGCCACCAGCGTCGAGATCGCAGATGTCGCCGACGGCCTGCTCCCGGGTCTGTCCACCGAGCCGGTGACCAACGGGGTGGACACATCGGTCTTCCGCCGCTGCGAACCATCGCTCCCGCCCGTGTCCGGACCTCTGCTGGTCGTTCCGCGCCGTCTGTTTCCCAAGAACGGAGTGCGGTTTTTCGTGCAGGCGATGCCCGAAATCGCCGCGGCGGTTCCCGGGGTGGAGGCGATTCTGGTAGGCGACGGACCGGAGCGGGGGGAGCTGGAGAGCCTGAGCGCGCAGTTGGGCCTGGCCGAACGAGTCCGCTTCCTCGGCGCACGGCCCAATGCCGAGATGCCGGGCATTCTCTCTTCCGCCGCCGTTGCGGTCGTTCCCTCGCTCATGGAGGCAACCTCGATCGCGGCGCTGGAGGCCATGGCGTGCGAGCTTCCGGTGGCCGCTTCCCGGGTAGGAGGACTGCCTGAAATCGTGGACGAATCGGTGGGAACCCTTTTCGAGCCCGGGGATCCCGCCGATCTGGCCAGGCGGCTTGTCGCCCTCCTGCGCCGAACCGATCTGCTGCAGGAGGCCGGACGCCGAGCGCGCGAGCGCGTCGCCACCCGCTGGAGCAACGACCGGCTCGTGGAACGGCACCTGGAGGTCTACGAAGCCCTGCGAGCGGGGAAGAGAGCGCCCCATGCCTGACCCGCGACTCCTCGTCCTGATTCCCACCTACAACGAGCGGGAGAATCTCCCGCGGATCGTACCCTTGGTGCTGGAGCAGCATCCAGGCATCGAGATCCTGGTCATCGACGACGGATCACCGGACGGCACGGGGCAGCTGGCCGATGAGATGGCCGCCGGCGAACCCCGTATCCACGTCCTTCATCGAACCGAAAAGCTCGGTCTCGGCCCCGCGTACCTAGCAGGGTTCAAATGGGGCCTCGCCCGCGGCTATCCGCTGCTCTGCGAGATGGACGCCGACCTGTCGCATTCGCCGGAGATGCTGCCGGCGTTCATCGAACAGACGCGGCACGCGGATGTCGTCATCGGTTCCCGCTACCTCCACGGCCGGGTCACCGTGGTCGACTGGCCCATGAGCCGGCTGCTGATCAGCTATTTCGGCTGCTGGTACGCGCGAACCATCACCGGTCTGCCGGTCGCCGATGCCACGGGTGGCTTCAACTGCTGGCGCAGGGAAGTCCTCGAGGCCCTCGACCTCGATCGCATCGTCTCCAACGGATACGCCTTCCAGATCGAGCTGAAGTTCCGCGCGGCACGGAAGGGCTTTCGCCTGGTCGAAGTCCCGATCGTCTTCACCGAGCGCGATTCCGGTGAGTCGAAGATGTCGGGGAAGATCGTTCGAGAGGCAGTGTGGCGCGTGTGGATGCTCCGAATCCTCGACGTGATCGGCCGGCTGTAACGACCTCCCGTCAGGATCCTGACCGAGAGCCCCAAATCCCCTCGCATCAGAATTCCGACTGCTGGAATCCACGGAATTCTGATGTGTCATCGGCGGGTTTTGGCCGCCACGGATTTCTGAGAGGGGACGGCGAGATTCCGTAACTATACATAATACATATTATGCGCAGGTTTGGGGCGCCTTCAAGCCCTCAGCCAGCCCCCGGCGAAGATGGCGCGTTGCACGATTGCGCGGCCACGCGGTTTTCCTCTTCGGCTCAGGCTCGCTAGAATGGCTGCGGGATGGGATGACGGAGGCGTGTTTGGGATGCGGGAGAGGTGGATTGATGTCGGAACGATTGCGCTCGAACATCACCGGGTTCTGCTCGGGCGTCGCGCCGGAGCTGGACGCCTGGAGGGATCTACGCCGAAAAACTGTCGTCCTCCCTTCCGTGTTGGCCGGGCTCCTGGTTGTCTCCGGATGCGAGCAGATCGAGCAGGCCCGGGACCATTTCCGGGACCTGACGCCACACGAAGCCTACCAGGCTCGGCTGAACGTCGCCGGACTCGGAGAATCGGCGCTCGCGAGGGACTGGGAGGCGGCCGGACGCGTGGCGCTCGCCGCGCCGCTTCCGGTATCGCTGCCCTACGCGGAGGAAAGCTACATCAGCCCCGACGCTCCGGAGGCCGCCGGGTACGGTTTTCGCCTCGAACGAGGTAGAAGGCTGACGGTCGAAGTTGCGGTCGACTCCGGCGAGCCGGCGCGGGTATTCGTGGACCTGTTTCGCGTGCCCGCGGATCCCGCCGACCCGATGAGGCCGGTGTTCTCGTCGGAATCGCCCGTGGAGACGTTCTCGCACGAGCCCTGGCGCGGTGGCGAATTCATCCTGCGGCTCCAGCCCGAGCTGCTGCGCGGAGGCAGCTACTCCGTCACTCTGGATCTCGAGGCGCAGCTGGCGTTTCCCGTCGAGGGACATGGCCCGCAGTACATCTACAGCTGGTTTGGCGCCGCGCGGGACGGCGGCCGGCGGAGCCACCGCGGCGTCGACATCTTCGCGCGCCGTGGAACTCCCGTGCTCGCGGCATCGGCAGGACGGGTCAGCCGCGTGCGGGATACGGCTATCGGCGGCAAGGTGGTATGGGTTCGCGACCCGGTGCGCAACGCCAGCCTCTACTACGCCCATCTGGACAGCCAGTATGTCCGCGACGGACAGTTCGTCGAAGCCGGCGACACCGTCGGCTTCGTGGGAAACACCGGAAACGCCCGCACCACCCCGCCCCACCTGCACCTGGGCCTCTATCGGCGCGGCGAGGGCGCCGTCGATCCCTTCCCGTTCATCGATCCCGTGCGCGTCACCGTTCCGGAACTCACCGTCGACACGGAGCGGCTGGGCACATGGAACCGGGTGCGCAACGGAGGGGTCCGGCTGCGGGCGGCGCCCGGCCCGCGGGGCGAGGTGATGCGTGAACTGGACCGGTACACGCCGCTCCGGGTTCTCGCCGGCACGGGGAGCTTCTTCCGGGCCCGTCTGCCCGACGGCACAACAGGTTACGTGGCCGCACGCCTGATCGAACCAGTCGCGGCTCCCTTCGCGCGGGAAACCGTGGCGGCGGCGCGCTCGGTGCTTGCCGCGCCCACGGACGACTCGGCCTGGCTGGCTCGACTGGACGCGGGAACCGAAGTGCCGGTGATTGGCCGCTTCGGCGACTACCTGTACGTGCGGACGGCGAGCGGAGAGACGGGTTGGCTCGGGCCTGGGCAGTCGCTCGCCGAGGCGCCCCGGGAGTTCAACCCCCGGACGACGTCCGGCGAGCGCGCATCTCAGCCAGGCGCATCTCGATGACGCCGCGGCCGGGGTCGGCTGCGTCCAGTTCGTCCAGGAGAGTGCCCAGCAGATCCTCGGCCTCGGCGTAGCGACCCTGCGCCGCGCGCACGCGGGCCGCGTCGGAGAGGGCGTTGCGCAACTGGAAGCCCAGGTCGGTCTCGTCGGCGATATCGAGATAGGTTGCCACGGCTTCGTCCTGCAGGCCCTGCTGCTCGTAGGCGGCGCCCAGAAGGAAGCCGGCCTGCAGCGCCACCGGTTCCCCGAGACGGCCGCGGAGCGGCTGCAGCGCGTCGATGGCGCCCTGGACATTGCCGTTCTCGAGCTGGACCTGACCCAGGAGAAGCCGGGCTTCGGCCGTACTGGCGGCGTCTTCGAAGCGTTCCAGGAACCGGTTCAGCTCGGCGAGAGTTTCTTCGGTGCTGACCACTCCCACGACCTGGTGGATCTGCTCAAGCTCGAGAGCGCTCTGGTCTTCGCGCGTCTCGCTGAAATTGAAGTAGTAGACGGTGGCGCCTATGGCGAGGGCGACCACGATGCCCGCGAAGATCAGGGTCTGGGCGTTGTTCTGCGCCCAGACCGTGAGTTCGAGGACCCGGCTGGTAAAAAGATCGTCCTCGTCGGGGGCGCTGGGGGCCGGCCCTCCCGGGCCAGGACGTCGGGAATACTTGGACATGAAGCGCGTGTGTGGGGATGGTGCGGGACTCCGTCGCGTTCATCCATGGCTGGCACGGATTCGCAGGCAAGCCCGGGAACGCCGCGCAAAACCTAATCCTTGGGCTCCGTTCGGGTCAACGCCGGACGTTACCGCCCCGTGCCCGGGGGCCTCAGCTCGTTCCATCGCTCGATGAACGCCACAGCCGCGTCCACGGAGGCTTCGGTCATGTTCCGCCCCCGTTCGGCGGTCGCCTCGGCGGGGTCGCGCTCCCCCCAGACGCCCGTTGTCGACATCTGCGCGGCCGACGTCCCCTTCCCCGTGGATTCGTCCTTGAGTCCCTCCGCCAGGAACACCGCGAGCGCGGTCGGATCTCCGGCGATCACCTCGGGCAGTATGGCTTCCAGGTGCGCAGGCATGTTCACCTGCGCGACCTCGACGGCGTCCATATCCACCAGCTCGGGGATCAGGTAGAGCGATCTGGAGGTCTCTCCGGTGCCTCCATGGCGGTCGAGCACGGCAGGCGCCAGAGTCGGCTGCGGATCCGGATCGCGAACCCTGAACGGGCCGGAAACGGCACCCAGATCGACCGCGATTCCCTCGGTCTCCTGATTGATGCGATCAACGATGAAGGTCGTAATGGCTCGGTTGCCACCATGGGCATTGAGGACGAGAAAGCGCTTGAAACCATGACGCATAAGACTTTTTGCAGATTCAACATAAACCTCCTGAATCAGCGTCGAAGACAAGGTCACGGTGCCCGCGAATTCCATGTGGTAGGGTGACTGCCCGGGCAGCAGGATGGGCGCCACCAGCACGTCGGCCCGCTGGGCTATCCTCTTGGCGCGCTCCACTCCGTTCAGGTAGTCGGTGCCGATCGGCAGGTGGGTGCCGTGCTGCTCGAGCGCGCCCACCGGAAAGATGACCATGTCCGTCCGGGTGAGGAGGTCTTCGACCTCGGGCCGGGTCATGTGGGGAAGATAGTTGCGGACCTTGAGAATCGGCGGCAGTTCGGGTTCCTGCGCGACGGCGAAGCTGGCCGGGAGCGCGAACCAGAGGGCGAGGATCGGGACGGCACGGCGCATGGGGGATTCCCTCCTGAGAGCTGGGGACATTCGCGTGTGAGTGGTGGACCGGCGAGACGGCCGCCAGGGCAACCTACCACACCCGCACGCGTCAGCGCCTCGATGCCGCCGACGCACCCGAGCGGGCGTGTGGGCGAAGCGCCGGGTGGAGGGCCAGCACCGCGCCCAACAGGAACATCGGCATGACGGTGAGCGCCGCCTCCCGCGGCCCCACCACGTCTCCGAGGGCGCCCACGAACGCCACCCCCAGCGCGCCCGCGCCCCACGCCAGTCCCATGACGATTCCGGAGCCGATGCTGGCCCCGGTGGGAAGGATCTCCTGGGCGATGACCACCGTCGGCGGGAGTACGGCCATGTTGAGCAGCCCCGCGAAACCCAGAGCCATGAAGGCCGCGACACCCCCTGGAGGAAGGTAGACCGCCAGGAAGTGCGCGGGGGCGGCAAGCATGCAAATCCCCGCCAGCAGGCGGGTACGGTCGATCCGGTCGGTCAGCAGGCCGGCGAAGATGGTCCCGCCCGCCTGAAGTGCCAGGTAGACGCTGAGCGAAGCCGCCCCGAGAGCTTCCGAGCCGCCGGTCTGGTCGACGACGATGGGGTACAGGGTCAGGAGGGTGCGCTGGACGAAGGCGCCCAGCGCGCTGATGCCGAAGACCAGGCCGAGGGGGCCGGCGAGCGCGCGCAGGACCTGTCGCGGCGAGGGCGGCGGCACCGGCACGCGGCCTCGCACCGGGCGAGGAAGAAACGCCAGGGTCGCGAGCCCGATCAGGATGCCGGGGAACATCGCCACCCAGAGGCCCTCCAGGGTGAAGGCACCGACGATGGCCACTGCGGTGACCGGTCCGATCGCAAAGCCCAGGTGTCCGCCAAACGAAAAGATGGACACGCGCAGACCGCTCCCCTTCCCCTCCGATACTCGGCCTGCAAGGGACACCGCCGGCGGATGGAAGAAGGCGCTCCCGAGCCCACCCAGCGTCAATAGCGCAACCAGCACGCCGAAAGTTGGCGCGAGTCCGATGAGGCTGAGGAAGATGCCGGAGACGATGGGCCCGAGCGCCACCAGCCAGCGCCGGCCCACGCGGTCGGCGAGGTATCCCATGAGCGGCTGAGGGAGGGACGACGCCAAGGAGAGGATCACGCTCAGCAAGGCCGCGGCTGCGATGGACAGACCCAGCTTGTCCATCAGACGCGGCAGGAGCGGGTGCAGGAAGGCGACGTAGGCGTCGTTCGCCAAGTGGGCCACGGTCAGCGTGACCGCGACCGTGAGCGCGCTCCGGCCGCTCGCAGGCGACCGGGACGACGCCGGGGGGGAGGCTGCCATCGGAATCGTCAGTCCACTCCCGCGACCCGGCTTCGCCGCTCCATGAGCACGACATCGCGCCAGCGGCCGTCATGAAACCGGCCCAGGCGCTCGTGCGTGCCGAGAATGCGGAATCCGCACCGCTCGAAAATCCGGATCGAGGCCCCGTTCTCCGGGAAGATGCCCGCCTCGAGGGTCCAGATGCCCGATGCCTCGGTGTCGGCGACGAGCTCGCGCAGCAGTGCGCTGCCCACGCCCCGGCCCTGGGCCGATTCCGCAATGTAGATCGTCACCTCGCGCACGCCGCCGTAGACGCAGCGGCCCGATAGCGGACTGAGCGCGGCGAACCCAACGGTCCGGCCGTCCATCTCGGCGACGATCCGGCAATCGGGGCTGCGGCCCGCGTTCCAGGAATCCCAGGTCGGGACCTCGGTCTCGAAGGTGGCGTCGCCGGATTCGATTCCCTGCCGGTAGATCTCGGCCACCTCCGGCCAGTCCGCCGGAACCAGGGGACGAAAGGTGACCCGCGCGAATGCGGGACGCGTCACGGGAAACAACCCAGAGATACTTCGGACATCGGGCTCTCCGCAGGTTGACCAGCGCCGGCTGCGTCCATCGCGAGCGTCAGGAACCTAAGCCTGCCGGCGGAATCGACCAAACCTGCGCAACCACGCGCTCTGGCGCCTCTCCCGAGGTCGGCAGACATTAGATTAAGCCCGATCCTCAAACCACCCGAAGGAATCAGCCAGATGAACGCTCGTGCCTGGACGGTTTCCGGGAAGACCATCCTGGTCCTCGGTGCCCTGTGTTGCCTCCTCGCCCCGGCGCCGGCACGCGCGCAGGAACTCGGAACCGTGAACTTCCCCACGTCGGGGTCCCCCGAGGCGCAGCCGCACTTCGAAGCCGGGCTGCTGCTCCTGCACAACTTCGAATACGAGGATGCCGCGGCCCGCTTCAGGCGGGCACGCGAGGTCGATCCCGATTTCGCGATGGCGTACTGGGGCGAAGCCCAGACCTTCAACCATCCGATCTGGATGGAGCAGGACCGGGAGGCGGCGCTGGCCGTGCTCGCCGCCTTCGCGCCGACCGCCGCCGACCGGCTTGCCCGCGTTCCCACCCAGCGCGAGAGGGACTGGCTGGAGACGGTGGAGGTGCTCTACGGCGAAGGCTCCAAGGAGGAGCGGGATTTCCGGTATCGCGACGCGATGAGACGGCTGGCCGAGAAGTACCCCGAGGACGAGGACGCGCGCACCTTCTACGCGCTTTCGCTGCTCGGCACGGCGCATGGCGGGCGCGACTTCGCCATCTACATGAAGGCGGCCGCCGTGGCCCAGCCGGTGCTCGAGGAGAACCCGTTGCACCCGGGCGCCGCGCACTACGTCATCCACGCCTTCGACGACCCCATCCACGCTCCCCTGGGCCTCCCCGCCGCACGGGCGTACTCGCAGATCGCGCCGGATGCCGGCCACGCGCAGCACATGACGTCCCACATCTTCGTGGCCATGGGCCTGTGGGAAGACGTGGTCTCGGCGAACGTGCGCGCCCGCGACGTGCAGAATGCGGCGCGGGCGCGCCGGGGACAGCGCGGCAACGTGTGCGGTCACTATACTTCGTGGTTGCACTACGGATATCTGCAGCTGGGACGCCTCGATGACGCCGCCGCCGGGATGGCGGCGTGCATGGCGCGCATGGCGGACGGGCCGGCCCCGGACGAAGCCGCGTACTTCGTGCAGATGAAGGCGCGCGCGGTGATCGACCCCGGCCACTGGGCGCGGGCCGGAGAGATTTCGGCCGACCTGACGGCGTTCCCCGCGCTGGCCCTCCCCAACGACTTCGTCGACGCCCTCGCCGCGCTGCGCGCGGGGGACGCCGAGCGCGCGCGGCAGCTGCGGGCGCGCCACGGAGAACCCGGCGACGAGGGCAACCCGCGGCACGCCATCCTCCTGATGGCACTGGACGCCGTCCTCGCGCTGGCCGCGGGCGATTCGGAGGCGGGCATCGCGCTCCTCAGGGAGGCGGCCCGGCGGGAAGAAACCCTTCCCTATGAGTTCGGCCCTCCGGCCACGTTCATGCCGCCCCACGAACTGCTTGCAGTGGAGCTCGCGGCTCTCGGCCGCCATCAGGAGGCGTTCCCGGCGTGGCGCGACCAGCTTGCCCGCACGCCCCAGCGCACGCAGTCGCTGCTGGGGCTGGCGCGCACGGCGACGGCCCTCGGAGATAACGCCGCCGCGCGCGAGACCTACGCCGCCCTGGCGCAGGCGTGGTCCACAGCCGACGAAGAGGTCCCCGGGCTGGTGGAAGCGCGCGCCGGCGGTTCACGGTAGCAGTGGGGCCCGTTCAGGACACGGGAGAAAGCATCATGGCAGACAACATGATCGGAGCAAACAGCGACAATGCTCGCGCGTCCGATGCACGTACCGGCGACCTGCGGGGTCGGGTCACCACCGAGCGCATCTTCCGCGATGGCGTCTATCCCTACCGCGACAAGATGAAGCGGAAGGAATACGAGCGGCTCAAGGCCGGTCTCCAGGTCGAGCTGCTGAAGGTCCAGCGCTGGGTGAGACGCTCCGGGAGGAAAGTGGTCATCCTGTTCGAGGGCAGGGACGCTGCGGGCAAGGGCGGGACCATCAAGCGGTTCATGGAGCATCTGAATCCGCGTGGCGCGCGCGTCGTCGCACTCGACAAGCCAAGCGATGTGGAGCGTGGGCAGTGGTACTTCCAGCGCTACATCCGGCACCTGCCGACCGCGGGGGAAATGGTGCTCTTCGACCGGTCGTGGTACAACCGCGCCGGGGTCGAGCGGGTCATGGGATTCTGCACCGGCCAGGAATACCTCGAGTTCCTGCGCCAGTGCCCGGAGATGGAGCGCATGCTGGTCAACAGCGGCATCCTGCTCTTCAAGTTCTATTTCTCGGTGTCGCAGGACGAACAGGCGTACCGCTTCGAGCGCCGCAGCACCGACCCCCTCAAACAATGGAAGATCTCTCCGGTCGACCTGGCGTCGCTGAACAAATGGGACAGCTACACCCAGGCCAAGGAGGCGATGTTCTTCTATACCGACACGGCGGACGCGCCCTGGACGGTGATCAAGTCGGATGACAAGAAGCGCGCGCGCGTCGCCGCGATGCAGTTTTTCCTCTCCCGGCTCGACTATCCGGACAAGGACCACGACGTCGTGACCGGTCCCGACCCGCTGATCGCGGAATCGGCCACGGTCGTGGTGAGCCGCGACGAACCGATGACTGCCGACCCGGGCGCGCCCGGCGCCGTGATCGGCCGGTAGGCTGTCGGTTGCCCCGGGATTCGCATCCGGCAATCACCGGGCCGTTCACGAGGGGCGAGTCGATTGAAGCGGCTGCCAGGGAAGCCATGGAAGACTCTCTGGAGTCTTAGGCTATCGGTTCTTGTCGCCCTCGGCGGGGCCGGTGCCGCCGGACGTGCGAGGCTCGATGAGCCGTTCGGTGAAGTCCTGACGCTCTTCCAGCAGCGAGAGTCTTTCGTTCATCGACTCGACCGTCTCGCGCAGGCGCCGGGTCTCTTCCAGCGCTGAACTGGATTTCTCGCGGGCCATCGCGTCGAGGAGGGTGCCGAGTTTGGCTGCAATGGGACGCAGGATGAGTACGCCCCCCGCCGTGACGATGAACAGGGAAGGAACGACGAGGGCGACGAGGGCTTCCCAGTCCATTGGCTGAGCCTCCGTGGTTGGTGGTGTCGCGGGTAGCGGAATCAACCGCCCGTCCGGCAATCGAATACGGAATCGGACCAGAGGTGTTGCACGGGGCCGCCCGAGCCCGAGGGAATCAGCCGGCGTGGGCAGGCGGTGTTCTCCTGGTGGCGTGGGCGGGCGGTGTTCTCCTGGTCCGCCACAGAGGCAGCGTAAGGCATGTCGGCCCGCCTTCGCACGGCATGCAGAGCGCATCCGCTGCGAAGCATGTCACCGCGCACCCGGCATCACGCATCAATCTCGCCGTGTGCGCGAACCCGTCGACCGCGATGCACCTCCGGGGCGCCGTCGCGAGCACGTTGAGGTTCAGTCCGTTGGAGGCCTCGAACTCCTCGTCGCTCGCCTCCAGGCACCGGATGCCCCGGTCCCGCAGCAGTTGGCGCAGCGCGACCGGCAGCAGACGGGGGTAGACCAGCGCCAGATCGCGATCCAGCGGGCTGATCACCGACAGGAGGTGCAGGCAGGCGGCGCTGCCGTTCCATACGGGAAGATCGAACGTCACAACCCTGGTGCCGAGGGGCGCGAGGATGTCCCGCAACTGATCGATACCGGCCTGGTTGGTGCGGAACGAGCGTGCCGCCGCGAGCGTTGTTTCGTCGATCCAGAGCAGGTCTCCGCCTTCGGCCAGGCCAGGTGGCTCGACTCCCCCGATGACCGGCACGCCCAGCCGCTGGTAGAGTGTATCGTGAAGGGCCACTTCGGGGCGCCGGAGCGATTTGCCGGGACGAAGCAGGATCGCGCCCGCGGGGGTCATGAAGGAGGGGTCGAAGACGAAGATCGAGTCGGAGAGGCCATCGTCCGTGTCATCCATCCACTCGATCTCCGCCCCCGACTCGGCGACGCACGCGGCGAACGCGTCGTACTGGCGCACCAGGCGACCCGCGTCGAGGGGACCCGCGTAGTGCCAGAGCGCGGGATCGGCTTCGCGGGTAGCCCGGCCGGGACGGCGCATCGCGACGCGCCGGAGAGGATCCGTCATGCTCGCCACGCCGAAGCCGTCCGTCGACGTGGACCCGCTTCCCGGCCCGGCCGCCTGCTGTGCCGGGCTCACCGCGCGCTTCCCGGCCCTTCGCTCATGCAGCAGCGCCGGTTCCATCGCCGGCGGCCGACCCCTCCCGGGTGGAATCGCCCGCCCGCCACCGCATCGCAACGAACACCGGTACGCCGGCCAGGAGCATCAGGAATCCCCAGAAGACCGTCTCCGCGCCCGCGCCCACAACCGCCCAGAGCGAAAACCCGAACGCCAACACGCTCACGACCGCCCGCGCGAGGGACCTTGCAGCCGCACGGTCCCCCGCTCGTGACCTGGAGCGCTCGCGGAGGGCCATCATGAGCCCGGTCATGCTCGTGAAGACGTAGGGCAGCAGCGTCGCCAGGGTGGCCAGCAGGATGAGGAAGGTGAAGGCCTGCACCAGGCCCCTGGTGTAGTTCATCGCGATCAGGATCGTCGCGAGGACGGCCGACAGAAAGATCCCCACGACGGGCGTGCCTCGCGGGCTCAGGTGCGCGAAGCGCGCCGGGAGCAGCCCGTCGAGGGCGGCGGCGCGCGGGATCTGGCCGGTGAGCAGAACCCAGCCGTTGAGAGCCCCGAAGCAGGAAATGGTGGCGCCCGCCCCGATGATCCAGCGGCCCCAGGTGCCCCAGATGGAGCCCGCCGCGTCGGCGAACGGCGCCGTGGACAGCGCCAGCTCCCCCGGCGCGATGATGCCCATCACCGCGGCCGTGCACGCAATGTAGACGACGGCGGCGATGGACGTCCCCAGGATCGTCGCCTTCGGAATGGTGCGGGCGGGGTCGCGCACGTCGCCGGCGGGGACGGTTCCCGCTTCGAGTCCGAGAAACGCCCACAGAGTGAGCGCGACCGTAGCCGTTACGGCGCTGAAGGCGCTCTCGCCCGCGGGATTGAAGGGCTGAAAGTGGTCGGCCTGGAAGTAGAGGAACCCGACCGTCCCGACCGCCGCCAGCGGCAACAGCTTCAGGACGGTGGTGACGAGCTGGACCAGTCCCGCCGTGCGCACGCCGTGGGCGTTGACGAGCGCGAGGGTCCAGAGGGCGGCCAGCGCCGTGGCCAGGCCTGCCGCCGGCGAAACCCCCAGCACCGGCCAGAAGACGGTAGCGTAGCTTGCGGTGGCGACGGCGAGGGCGGCGTTTCCGGTGAGCAGCGAGATCCAGTAGGACCACGCGATCCAGAAGCCCACGAAGTCCCCGAACCCCTCCCGGCCGTACGCATACGGTCCCCCGACCCTGGGCAGCGTCGCTCCGAGCCGCGCGAGCACCAGCGCCAGGCACATCGCGCCTCCGGCGCTCACCAGCCACCCCAGGATGCTGATGCCCCCGAACGGGGCCAGCGAGGCCGGGAGGAGGAAGACGCCTGAACCGATCATGCTCCCCGCCACCAGGGAGGTGCACATCCAAAGCCCGAGTTTTCTCTTGCCCGTCATGGTCTGAACCTGTCCGCGGCCGGGCGTCCGCACCAGCCGCGCGTACCACTCGGTGGATGTGCGGTTCCCTCCGCCCATAGCCCTGGTGGCGGACCGGGCCGATTGCTGCGGGGCCGGGACGTGGCGTGGCACCTGATGGCGGCGGGGCTGGCGCGGGACCGCCTCGCGGTGGCATCGTGCACGCGGAGATCATACGGGCGTTCCCGCTCCCGGCAAGCCACCGATTAACAGGAATCCAGGAGTTCCACCCATGCGCGAAATTCCCGCAACAGCTCGACGTCGCACTGCGGGCGCCGCAATGGCCGCCACCCTCGCGATCACCTGCGTCTCCCTTGCCGTGACCGCGTGCGAAACCGCGGAGGCGCCGGCGCAGGCCAGCACGGCCGGACAGAGCTCCGGGGAGGTGGTCTTCCCCGCCACCAACCGCCCCGACGTGCGCGGCGTGACCGCGGCCGTGTCGGCCGGCCATCCGCTGGCGGCGGCGGCGGGTCACGAGGTGCTGCGCCGGGGCGGCAACGCCATCGATGCGACGATCGCCATGGCGGGGGTGCTGGCCGTGGTGCGTCCGCACATGAACGGCGTCGGGGGTGACGCGTTCATGATCTACTACGAGGCCGAGAGTGGGCGCGTGTATGCGATGAACGGCAGCGGGCGCGCCGGCGCGCTGGCCACGCCGGCCCTCTTCGCCGAACGCGAGCTCGACCGGATGCCCGGCAACGGCCCTCTCTCGGTGTCGGTGCCCGGCGCCGTGGCCGCCTGGGTGGACGCACTTGACCGCTTCGGCACCCGGCCAATGGCGGAGCTGCTGGAGCCCGCCATCGGCTATGCCCGCGACGGCTTCCCCGTGTCCACCCGGCTGGCCCGCGACATCGCGGGCTCTTCGCGGTCGCTGAACGACCACGCACGGGCGCTCTATCTGCCGGGTGGGGCACCCCCGCCGGTGGGCAGCCTGCTGCGGAACCCGGCGCTGGCCACCACCCTGGAGCGCATCGCCCGCGACGGAAGAGACGGGTTCTACCAGGGCTTCGTGGCCGACCGCATCGGCGCCTTTCTGGAGGCGGAGGGAGGCTACGTGCGCGCTCCCGATCTGGCGGCACACACTACCACCTGGGTGGAGCCCCTGCGCGGCGACTACGAGGACCACACCATGCTGGTGATGCCGCCGAACACCCAGGGCATCGCCCAGCTGCAGCTTTTCGAGATGGCGAAATCGTTCGACATGAAGGAGCTGGGCCACAACTCGGCGGGGTATCTCCACACCCTCATCGAGATGAAGAAGCTGGCCTTCGCCGACCGCGACCAGTGGGCCGCCGACCCGGAATTCAGCGACATCCCGCTCGATCGCCTGCTCGACCCCGACTACCTGGCCCGCCGTGCGGGCATGGTCGACGCGGGCTCCGCGGCCGAGTCGCGCGCGGCGGGCGTGGGCGCGGAGATGGCCGCGGGCGGCGGCGCGTCGGCGGACGACTCCGGCGACACCGTCTATCTCACCGCCGTGGACCAGTGGGGCAACGCGGTAAGCTGGATCCAGAGCCTGTTCGCCGGCTTCGGCTCGGGTCTGCTCGAGCCCGAAACGGGGATCGTGCTCCACAACCGGGGCGCCCTGTTCAACCTGCAGGCGGGCCATCCCAACATCATAGCGCCCGGCAAGCGCCCCTATCACACGCTCTCGCCCATGATGGCGCTCCACGGCGACGGCAGCTTCGCTTTCACCCTGGGCACGCCCGGAGGCGACAGCCAGCCGCAGAGCCTGATCCAGATCGTCAACAACATGGTGCTCTTCGGGATGACGCCCCAGGCAGCCATCGAAGCGCCCCGCTTCCGCAGCTACAACGGGCTCGGGGTGGCCTTCGAGGATCGCGTCGGCGCGTCCGTTCTGGGGGAACTCGGCGCCCTGGGCCACCAGGTCGAGATCGTGCATGGGTGGACGGCCACCTTCGGGGGCGCCCACATGATCCTCCGGGACCGGGACGGCACCCTTACCGCCGCGTCCGACCCGAGGAGGGAGGCCTACGCCATTGCGTACTGAGGAGAACAGCCCATGACCGCCCTGGCGCGCACCCTGGCCGCGAGCGGGGCCACGCTGGCGCTCCTCGCGGTGGCGCTGGGGGCATTCGGAGCCCATGCCCTGCGCGAACGCCTGGAGGCGCGCGACCTCGAGATCTTCGAGACCGCCGTGCGCTACCAGATGTACCACGCGCTCGCGCTGCTGGGAGTCGCGTGGCTGTCGACGCGCCTGACAGGTCCTCTGACAGGCTGGGCGGGATGGCTGATGGTGGCCGGGACGGCGGTCTTCTCGGGCAGCCTCTACCTGCTCGTACTGACCGGACCCCGCTGGCTCGGCGCCGTCACGCCCATCGGCGGCGTGCTGCTCATCGCCGGCTGGCTGCTGCTGGTGGTAGCGATCCTGCGCAGCAGCGTCTGACCCCGGCGGCTTGCCCTTCCCTGCTCCAGGATGTCGAGTGTTCTAGCTAAGCTAAGCCAAGCTAGAACACGACCCGTTTCGGCCTCAGCTCCGTGATCCAGATTCCCGAGTTGAGATCCGACGAGTAGATGCGGCCCTTGTAGATCTGAGCTCCCCAGGTCATGGGCCAGTTGGGCACCACCATGTCACCGTCCCGGGGCACGAACGCTGCGACCTCCCTGCCCTGCTCGTAGAGGTTGCCGCGCAGCTCCCCGGAGATGTCCAGGACGCGCAGCCCCGCCTGGTAGTAGCCAAGGTAAAGGCGATCACCCTCGGCCCAGACGTTGTGCACTCCCGCCTCCGGCACCTCGTACCAGGCCACCTCGACCGGGTTCTCGATGTCGGAGTAGTCCACCACGTGGATGAAGCCGCGCGCCTCGATGGGCCGCTCCGGGTCCCATCCCGGCGGGAAGATCTCGTCGCCGAGATACAGATAGCGGCCGTGGCGCCAGGCCACGTGGGTGTTGCCGATCGGGTACTTGAACTGGCTCACGAAGGCGGGCTCGCGCGCGGTGCCCTGATGGGTGCCCGCCCCCACGTCCAGCATGATCACGCCGTCGTTCCAGTACGAGAGGTAGGCGTAGCCGTCCTGCACGATGACGTCGTGCAGCGTCTTGCCCTGCTTGTCGAGCCCCCAGCGGCCCACCTCGACCGGGTTGGCCGGGTCGGAGATGTCGATGATGTGCATCTCGGAGGTGCCGTTGTGGCAGGCGTAGACGAGGTTCTCGTCGCCCAGGATCCAGACGTTGTGCACCCCTCCGGTCAGGGTCTCGTCGTAGCGGGAGATGATCTCCGGGTGGGCCGGGTCGGCGAGGTCGAGGAGCACCATGCCGTTGCGGCGATTGGAGGCGCCCTCGCGGGTGACGATCCCGATGTGGTTGTCGGGATGGATCTTCACGTCGTTGATGCGGCGCGCGTCCAGCTGGATCGAGTCCGTGAGGACGGGCGCGCCGCTGTCGGTGACGTCCCACACCTTCATCCAGTCGTGCATGTAGGTACCCACGTAGACGTAGTCGCGCCCGTCCACGCCCTCGAACACCCACATGTCACCCGAGTGGTGCGAGGAGATCGGTCCCCTCCCCACCTGGATCAGCTCCGAATCCGAGATGCGCTCGGTCACCTCGACGTTGGCGGTGCGCACCACGCCTTCCCCGATAACCGCGTAGACGACGTAGCGTCCCGGGTCCTCGGCCACGAACACGCCCTCGGCTCCGTCGGCGTCGATCTGGGCCCCCACCCCCGCCACCGTCCACGCGGGCAGCAGCTCGGGGCCGCCCGCGCCCGAAGGCAGGTTCGCACCGGCCCGGAAGCGCACCACGTCGCCGGTGCGCACCGTGGAGGCCGCGGGCTCGAGCGAGTACGAGAATCCCGGGTCCGCCTCCACGCTGACTTCCACTTCCTCCTCCGCGACGCCCGACCGGACCGTGATGGTCGCGCTTCCGGGGGCGAGGCCGTACACGCGCCCGAGCGCGTCCACGCTGGCCACCGCGGGCGCGTCGGAGGTGAAGGATGCCACCGGCGCGGTCAGCGCCTCCCCCAGCCGGGTGGTGGCCGCGAGCGATATGGGCGCGCTGGTGCCCACGACGATCGCCCCGGGCGCGGCCACCTCCAGGGTGGCGGCCCCCAGCTGCGGCACCGTCAGGTCGGCGAACCCCACCACCGTGCCCCCGACCATGGCGGCCACCTGGGCCTTCCCCGGCCTGAGGCCGGTCACCTGGCCGGACGCATCCACCGACACCAGCTCGGGGGTGACGGCCACCCAGGTGACGGCGGCGCCCTCGATGACCGCCCCTTCGGCGTCCAGGACCCGGGCGGTGAGCGGCAGCACCGCGTCGACGCCGACTTCCGCGCTGGCGGGGAGCACTTCCACGCGATCCGGCGCGGCCTGAACCGCGACGGCCAATGCGAACACATGAGCGAAGGACATCATCTGGTTTACCTCGGATGACGGAACGTGATGGCAGGCTGCCTCTTGCGGCCCGCGACCTCTCGAAGTGCCCCCGGCAGGACTCGAACCTGCGGCCCCCGGATTAGGAATCCGGTGCTCTGTCCACCTGAGCTACGGAGGCGCGCGAACCCCATTCTACCGCCGTCCGCTTCAGCGGAGCAACGCCACCACCGCGAAGCCCGCCACCAGCAGAATGCCGAAGAGCCAGGTGAAGGTGTTGAAATGGCGATCGATCGCGCCCCGCAACGCGGAGCCCCATCGGTAGACCAGACCTCCGAGCACGAAGAAGCGCAGTCCCCGCGAGACGCAACTGGCCAGCACGAACACCGGGAAATCGATGGCGAAGACCCCGGCCGAGAGCGTGAACACCTTGTACGGAAGCGGAGTCAGGCCCGCCAGGAAGATCACCCAGAAGTCGTAGCGCCCGTAGAGTTCCTGGACGCGCGCGAAGCTCTCCGGCGACACTCCCGGGACATGGTCGAAGAAGAACTGGTCGAAGAGGTGCCACGCGCCCGCCCCGATGCCGTAGCCGATCACGCCACCAATGACCGACGCCGCCGTGGTCAGCGCCGCAAAGCGCATGGACGCCGCCGGAGCGCCCAGGCAGAGCGCCAGCAGCAGCGGATCGGGCGGAATCGGGAACACCGACGACTCGGCCAGCGCGAGCACCGCAAGCGCCCAGGCGCCGTACGGCGTCCCGGCCCAGCTCAGCACCCAGTCGTAGAGACGGCGTATCAGGGAGCGGGATCCATCGTCAGGTCCCACGCCCGCACCTCCTCGAGAAGCCTGTAGTTGGTGAGGTCGAGATGGAGGGGGGTCACCGAAACGTAGCCCTCCTCCACGGCACGGAAATCCGAATCGGCGGAGCCGCTCCACGCCGGCGTGGACGCCCCGATCCAGTAGTACTCCTTTCCCATCGGATCGTGGCCGCGCATCAGCGAATCGCTGTACCTGCGGCGGCCCAGCCGGGTGACCCGCACCCCCTTCGCCTCCGCCGGCGGAATCGGGGGGAGGTTGACGTTGAAGAGCGTGTCGGTGGGGAAAGGTCTGTCAAGCACCTGCTTCAGGAGGTCGGACAGAGGCTCGGACCAGCCCAGTCCCTCCGTCAGGTCGCGTCCGGCGTACGACACCGCGACCGACGGAATGCCGAGCACGGTCGCTTCCATTGCGGCCGCCACCGTTCCCGAATAGAGGACATCCTCTCCCATGTTCGACCCGTGGTTGACGCCGGAGAAGCAGACCGTGGGACGCTCCTCCAGCAGCGCGCTCAGCGCCAGGATGACGCAGTCCGTGGGCGTGCCGTCGACTACGGAAACGCCCCCGGGGCCCGTTCGGGCGCGTAGCGGAAGGTGCAGCGTGAGCGAGTGGCTGGTCGCGCTCTGCTCGCGGTCGGGCGCCACAACATGCACCGAGCCGAGCCGTCGTGCGGCGCTCTGAAGAATGGCCAGGCCCGGAGCCATGTAGCCGTCATCGTTCGTGCACAGGATGTGCATGCGCGTCCGGTCAGGAATCGCCGGTCTGGCCGGGGACGGAGAGGATGTCCATCAACTCCGCCAGGTCGCTCTTGAGCTGGCCGCGAAGTTCGGGAGCGAGCGCCGCCTTGCGGGCCTCCTGGAGGCCTCCCGTCCTGCGCATCCGGGCCAGTTCCTGGCGGGCACCCTCCACGGTGTACTTGTCTTCGTAGAGCAGACGCTTGAGCAGGAGCACCAGTTCGACCTCCCGCGGCCGATAGACCCGGTTGCCGGCCTGGTTCTTCACGGGTCGAAGCAGCTCGAATCGTGTTTCCCAGTAGCGCAGCACATGCGCCTGGATGCCGGTGAGGTCGCATACTTCGCCGATGGAATAGTACGCGCGTTGCGCGATCGGTTCGTTCAATGGCTCCTCCCGGGCCCCGGGACCGGAGACGCGGTCACGACCAGTGCTCCGGCTTGGGATCCCGCATCATGAGGTTGTTCGCCGCCTCGGCAGGGTCTGTTCTCCCCATCAGGATATCGTAAACCTGGTCGCAGATCGGCATCTCCACCCGATACCTGGCGGCCAGCTCGTGCACGGCTTCGGCCGTCTTCACCCCCTCCGCCACCGCCGTCATCCCGCCCAGGATGTCGTCCAGGGTGCGCCCCCGTCCGAGCTCGTAGCCCACGGTGCGGTTGCGGCTCACGTGGCCGGTGCAGGTAAGGACCAGATCGCCCATTCCCGCCAGTCCGAAAAAGGTGGGTGGACGGGCGCCCATGGCAACCCCGAGCCGGGTTATTTCGGCCAAGCCGCGGGTGATCAGCGCACAGAGCGTGTTGTGCCCGAAGCCGTGGCCAGCCACCACCCCGGCGGCGAGCGCGATCACGTTCTTGAGCGCGCCGCCCAGTTCGACGCCGATCACGTCGTCGTTGGTGTAGACGCGAAAGCTGGGCCCCTGCAGGGCGGCCTGGACCAGCAGGCGGGCTTCCTCCGACCGGCTCGCCGCCACCACCGCGGTGGGCTGGCCGCGCACCACCTCCGCCGCGAAGCTCGGACCCGAGAGCACGGTCAGGCGCTCGCTCTGTCGCGGCGTGAGCAGCTCGGCCATCACCTCGTCCATGCGCCGCAAGGTCGCGATCTCGATCCCCTTGGAGGCGGACACGACCACGGCATCGGGTTCCAGGAAGCGGGCGGCGCCACCCACCACAGCCCCGGCGTACTGGGCCGGGCTCACCGACATGACGATCTCCGCGCCGGCGACGGCCCGTTCCATCTTGCCGGTCGCGTCCAGTTCGCGCGGAAGTTCGATGCCGGGCAGGAAGCACTGGTTCTCGCCGCCCTCCCGGATCTGCTGCACGACCTCCGGCTCGCGCGCCCACAGGCAGACATCGTGCCCCCTGTCGGCGGCAAGCGCCGCCAGCGCCGTCCCCCAGCTGCCGGCCCCCAGCACGCCGATCCTGCAGGCCGAATCAGCCACCTTCGTCTCGCCGGGCCCGGCGATCGGCGTGTATGCGCTTTTCCTCCCCCCGCAGCAGCCGGCCGATGTTGGACCGGTGCGCCCAGATGACGAAGGCGCCGGCCAGGATCGCAAACCCCGTGACCCAGGGATCCGCCGCGCGACCCGCTGCATTCCCAGCCAGCACCGTCGCCGGAAGCGCGACCGCCGCCGCGATCGATGCCAGCGAGACGATGCCCCGCATCGCCAGGACCATCGCCCAGACCAGCGCGGCGGCCAACACGGCGAGCGGCGACAGCGCGAGAAAGGCTCCGGCGGCGGTGGCCACGCCCTTCCCGCCCCGGAAGCGCACCCAGCAGGAGAAGGTGTGGCCGAGGATCGCGGCCGCCCCGTAGGCTGCGGCCCATCCGTCCGCGGCGCCGCCGTCAAGCATCGGAAACAGCCAGGCCGGCAGCCAGCCCTTGGCGACGTCCACCAGTCCCACCGGCACTGCCACGCGCAATCCCATCGCGCGGTAGACGTTGGTCGCGCCCAGGTTGCCGCTCCCCTCGCGCCGCAGGTCCATTCCGCCGATCATCTTCCCCACCACGAAGCTGGTGGGGAGCGATCCCGCAAGATAGGCGGCCAGCACCCAGATCAGCGGGGTCATCGTCTGCCCGAGCCTCCATCCGCCTTGAAGCGCATCCGCAGCGGGGAGCCGGCCAACGGCCACCGGCTGCGGAACCCGTTCTCAAGATAGCGAACGTAGGCCGGCTGAATCTCCCTCGGCAGATTGCTGAAGAGGACGAAGGCCGGAGGGGCGACGCCCACCTGCGTGCCGTAGCGAACCTTCACCGCGCGCCCGCGCGAGTGCGCCGGCGGATGCCGTGCCACGAGCCGCCCCAGCTCCCGGTTCAACTCGGCGGTCGGGATGCGCCGCTCCCGCTCGGCCTGGACCCGGAGCACGAGATCGAGGGTCCTGCGCACCCGCTGGCCGGTGAGCGCCGAGGTGAAGACGAAGGGCACCCAGCGAAGAAAGGGGGTTCGCGCGCGCACGACCTTCTCTATTCCGGGCGCCGTAGAGCCGTTTCTCTCGACCAGATCCCACTTGTTTACGACCAGGATGACCCCGCAGCCCGAGTCCCACGCGGCCTCGGCGACCTTCACGTCCTGCATGTGGATGCCGGAGGCGGCGTCCGTCAGAACCAGGCAGACGTCCGCCTCGCGGATCACCCGGGTCGCCCGCAGCCACGCGTAGTACTCGATGGAGTCGTGGATGCGGGCCTGGCGGCGGAGCCCGGCGGTGTCCACGAAGACCAGGTTGCGGCCGTGGTAGCGCATCGTCGAGTCCACGGCGTCGCGCGTGGTGCCGGCCGTCTCGCTGACCACCATGCGCTCCTCGCCGAAGAGCCGGTTGACGAAGCTCGACTTGCCCACGTTGGGCTTGCCGATCACCGCCACCCGCACCGTGTCCGGTTCCGCAGGGGCGGCTTCGGGGTCGGGCAGCGCCTCGAGCACCACGTCCAGCAGGTCGCCGCTTCCCTTCCCGGAGATCGCGCTCACCGGGACCGGCTCGCCGACGCCCAGCGCCCAGAACTCGTGGTGGGAGGTCTCGCGCGGAAGGTTGTCCACCTTGTTCGCCACCAGCAGGACCGGGCGCTCGCTCAGCCGCAGCAGCGTGGCGAGCTTCTCGTCCAGCGGATGGATGCCGTCCCTGGCGTCGACAACGAAGAGAATCAGGTCGGCTTCCTCGACCGCCGCCAGCGCCTGGGCGCGCACCGCCCGGTCGAGCGGGCTGTCGCTGCCCTCCACCACCCCGCCCGTGTCGACGAGGAAGAAATCCCTTCCCGCCCAGTCGGCGCGGGCGAAGTGCCGGTCCCGCGTCACGCCCGGGGTGTCGTCAACGATCGCCTTGCGCTGTCCCAGAACACGATTGAAGAGGGTGGATTTGCCCACGTTGGGACGGCCGACGACCGCGACCACCGGGAGCCGGGTGCCGATCATGTTTCCGACAGCAGGCGCGTGATCTCGTGGCCTGCGAGCACCTTCGCCGGCGCCAGTTCGCGCTCCAGGCGCGCGAGGGGATAGTCGTCGACAAACATTCCGTCGGCGTTGACGGCCTCCGCCGGAAGCAGGACGACGTCCTCCCGCCTTCCCTCCCCCAGCGCCGCGCGCATGTCGCGCCCCGCAAGCAGGCCCGCCACCGTGACCCCGTCTCCGAAGTAGCGGTTGGTCACGGCCAGCACCTCGACTTCCGCCCGCGTGGCGGATTCCAGCTGCCCGGCGCGGGCTTCGATCCAGGGCGCCATCGACCGGCCCGTCACTATCCGGATGCGGTGCCCGGAGAAATCGGGAAGCGTGCCCATCCCGGCGTCCAGGTCGTCCAGGAAGCGGCGCACCGCGCCGACCCCGTTTTCCATGAGCGACAAGTCGTCGTAGTAGGCAACACCTGGAACCCCCATCCCCGCGATCAGGAACATCTCGTCGGCGGCGTAGGCCCACCGCGTCTCGCGCCGCCCGGGCGTCCGCTGCCGGGCCCGCTCGACCTGCTCGATCGCGGACGCGGCCCCGGCCGCGGTGAGGCGTCGCACCGGCCGGTTCTCGTTGTACCTGGTCAGCCCCACCGGAACCACCGACAGAGACCGCACCCCCGGCCCCAGCGACCAGAGGTCGTCGATGGTCCGGTCGAGGTGCGCGCCGTCGTTCCATTCCGGGCAGAGCACCACCTGGGTGTGCACCTCCAGCCCCCCATCGAGCAGGAAGGAGAGCTGTTCCATGATGAGCCCCGCTCGCCGGTTGACCAGCAGACGTTCGCGGACCGCCGGTTCGGTGGCGTGCACGCTCACGTAAAGTGGCGAGATGCGCTGGTCCACGAGCCGCTGAAGGCCGCGCGGTCCCAGGTTGGTCAGGGTGACGTAGCTGCCGTAGGTGAAGGAGAGCCGGAAGTCGTCATCCCGCAGCCACAGGCTCTGGCGGGCGTCCTTCGGGTTCCCGTCGATGAAGCAGAAGACGCACTTGTTGGCGCATTCGCGGATCTTGTCGGGTTCCGGGACCAGCCCGACCGGCGTCCCCGGATCCCGTTCGATCTCGTACACGAAGCGGTCGCCCGCGGGAGAGACCGTCTCGACGGCCAGGTCCGGGTCTCCGAGCAGGAAGGCGAGGTCGATGCCGTCGCGCACGCGCTGTCCGTTGATGCGCACGATGCGGGTACCGATCTCCAGCCGGAGCTCGTCGGCGATGCTCCCGCTCTCGACCCCGGCTATCCGAACCATCCCTGTCGTCCTCCGGCCGCTCCGCCGTCGGTCAGCGGCCGCCCGGCGCCCCCTCCATCGCCGGACGCTTGAGCTGCACGACGATCACTTCCACCGGCTCGGGTCCCTCGTTCACGTCCCCATGCAGTTCGCCCGGCGGGTCCGCCTCCAGCCAGTAGGCGCTGCCGGTCTCCCAGGTCATGTCGCGCCGCTCGCCCGCGTCGTTCACGACCGTCAGGGTTCCACCCCTGAGCGCGATGATGGCGCGGGGATTGTCGTGACGGTGCATCTCCAGCGGCTGGTTGGGCACGATCACGCTCTTCCAGACCTCGACATACTCGTTCTCGAACTGGGGCGTGCGTCCGGTCGTCTGCTCCGGCTCTCCCGGGGGCCCGGCTCCGGGCCCGCAGGCGGCAACCAGCAGGGCGATGGCGGAGGTCGCGGTCAGCATGGCCTTCATGATGCTCGTCTCCAGGTCTGGGGGCAGGCGGGCCTCGCGCCGGCGAGGAACGGGTGGCGGATTCGTCACCCGGGAAGGAAGCGGGCGACCGGGCTCGAACCGGCGACCCTCAGCTTGGGAAGCTGATGCTCTACCAACTGAGCTACGCCCGCGGGCGGACCTGACCGGGCAGCGGCCCGGGGCGACGCGTCGTCCGCCTCGTCGCCCGGGGCTCCCGCAGGCCCTGGGAATTATGGCTCCGGCGAAATGACCTCGTATCGATAGGCGACCACATCCTGGTCGGTGTCGAGTTCGACTCGGAACACCTCCCTCATATCCGCCGCAGGCACCGGCACCGAGACATCCTGGGTTCCGATTTCGAGTCCGTCCACGCCGTAGAAGAACACGCGGATGTCGACGGAGCCGCCTTCCAGAGAGTGGTTGAGGAGCTCCCCGTTGACGACCCCACCGCCGCCGCCGAAGGGCTGCAGGATGGTGCCGTCGATCTCGAACTCCAGGGTCGCCATCTCCTCTTCCAGCACCCGCGCCGCCTCAGCCGTGTCGCCCTGGGCCATGAGACCCTGCGCGAGCAGCCGGTAGACGTTGTTGTTGTACGGGTCCATCTCCGCGAGCGATACCGCGGCCGGGTACAGCTCGTCCAGCTCACCGGCGAGGTAGAGGGCCTGGGCGTAGTTGTAGAGCGCGTCCCGGCTCTCGGGAATGAGCTCGTACGACCGGCCGAAGGCCTGCGCCGCCATCGAATAGTTCTCGGCGTTGTAGAGGCCGATGCCGGTAACGTAGTAGTCGCGCGCATCCAGGTCGGTGCGCGCCAGAAGCCCCTGGTAGATCTCTGCAGCCTCCTCGTTGCGGTCCATGGCCATCAGGACCACGGCGAGGTTGCTGAGCGCGGTGACGTTGTCCGGGCTTCGCTCGAGATAGGTGCGGTAGGCGACCTCGGCCTCCTCGTTGCGGCCGGCGTTGGCGAGGATCTGGGCCAGATTGAAGGCCGCGATCTCCTCGTTCTCCGACCATGTCGCCTGGACGTCTGCCGGCTGCGCGTCGAATTCGTCGCTTCGAAGCAGTTCGAGTGCGGTCCTGTACCACTCCACCGCATCTCCGTCGTTCCCGAGCTGCGCGTGAAGCGAGCCCAGATTGAGCATCGCCTCCGGGCGTCCCTTGTAGATCGTGTGGGCCGACTCCAGCTGGGGAATCGCCCCTTCCATGTCGCCCGTCTGGATCTGGTTCACCGCCAGGTTGTACTGATTCACCCACTGTTGCTCGCGGAGGGGATCCAGGTCGAACGAATAGAGCGGGTAGAGATCTTCGGCCGTGGTCCACATCGAGTCGGCCCCGGCGAGGTCGTTCAGCCCGACGAAGGCTTCTCCGGCCTGACGGTACGACTGAGGATTGCCAGGATCGTTTTCGATGCCGTCGAGGGCCGCCTGAAGCGCTTCCTGGTACCGCGACTGGCGCTCCCCGGGGTCGGCGTTCTGCATTGCCTGGGACAATGCCAGCGCGGCCGTGCGCGTAAACATGTTGTCGCGCGGCGGGACTCCCTCTTCCATGCCCGGCGGCATGGGCGTGTCGCCTCCGCCACCCCCTGAACCGGCGGCGCATGCGCCCGCCACGATCACCATACTCGCCGCCAGCACGACACGACGCAGGAACTTCATCCGGCTTCCTCCTCTCGATTGATGCGCGCCCGAACTGCCCGCTTGCGCGCGTGGTTCCCGAGTACCAGATAATCGCACCCGTAGAACCTGACAGTATCACATGAAGGGGGACTCTCGTCAAACCCGGAGGCGGACCTCACGATCCGCTCGGGACGGGCCTGTGGCGATCGTTGCCTCAGTCCTGCGCCAACCCGTCCGGAAGCGCCGCGGAGATGCGCTCCAGCGTCTCGTCGCGACCGTAGACGCCCAGCACCTGTCCCAGATCCGGGCCGCTCTTCCGCCCGGTCACCGCCTCTCGCACGGGATGGAACAGCGCGGGGCCCCGGGCGCCCGCCTCCTTGCCCGCGGCGCGGATCGCCCCCCCGATGGCGCGAGGCTCCCACTCGGGCAGGGCGGCAAGCCCGCCGGCCACCGCGCGCAACACCGCGCCCGCACCCGCGTCGTTCCGCAGAGCCGTCTGAAGGCGGTCCAGCTCCGGCCCACGGGCCACCAGGAACAGCGAGAGATGGTCGTTGATCTCCGCGAACGTGGTCATGCGCCCGCGGATCACGTCAACGGCGCGGGTCAGGTCGTAGCGGTCCACGGGAACGCGCGCCGGATCGACGAAAGGCGCGACCGCGCGAGCCAGCTCCGTGAGCGGCATGTCGGCGATGTGCCTCCCCGACACCCAGCGCAGCTTGTCGGGGTCGTACACGGTGTTGCTGGCACCGATGCGCTCGAGTCCCACCTCCCGGACCAGTTCAACGGGCGTAAGGATCTCTTTCCCATCGGGGGCGGACCACCCCAGCAGCGAGAGATAGTTCATGACCGCGGAAGCCGGGTATCCCGCCTCGCGCAACAGCGCCAGCGAGGACGCGCCCTCGCGCTTCGACAGCTTGCGGCGGTCCGTGCCCAGCACCATCGGGAGGTGGGCAAAGACCGGCCGCGGGGCATCCAGCGCATCGAAGAGCACTGCCTGTCTGGGGGTATTGGACAGGTGGCCCACCCCGCGAATGACGTGCGTGATCCGCATGGCGATGTCATCCACCACCACCGCGAAGTTGTAGGTCGGGCGCCCGTCCGCGCGGACGATCACGAAATCGCCGAACTCGGCCGGCGGAAACGAGACCGTTCCGTAGACCTCGTCGCGCACCACGATCTCGCCGGCGGGGACGTGAAAGCGCGTCACCGGGCGGGTCCCTTCGCGCTCGCGCCGGCCCCGCTCGTCCCGGGTCAGGGTCCGACAGGTCCCGGGGTAGCGGAAGCCCGGTTCCCCCGCGCCCTCGACACCGCAATAGCAGGGGTAGGCCAGCCCCGCCTCCACCAGGCGACCCGCGGCTTCGCCGTACCCGCGCTTCCGCTCGCTCTGTCGGTACGGGCCGAAACCGCCGCCCACCTCAGGGCCTTCGTCCCAGAGAGTCCCGAGCCAGCGCAGGTCTTCCAGGATGGTCTCGAGCGAGTTCTCCACGTTGCGCTCGACGTCGGTGTCCTCCACGCGCAGGATGAAGGTTCCGCGGTGGTGGCGCGCGAACGCCCAGTTGAAGACGGCCACGCGCGCGTTTCCCGCGTGCAGGCGGCCTGTGGGACTGGGGGCGAAACGGGTGCGGACGGTCATACCGGGCTGGTCCTCCGTTGGCCTGGACACGGTCAACTCCCCAGGTAGGTGAGCACCCGCGTCGCGAGCACGTCGCTGAAGCCGGGCAGCCTCGCGATCTCGGCCCGGCTCGCGGAACGTACACCGCGCACCGACCCGAAGCGCGCCAGCAGAGCTTGCCGCCGCTTGTCGCCGATCCCGGGAATCCGCTCGAGTTCGCTCGTGAGCGTGCGTCTGCGTCTGAGCTTGCGGGTGTAGGATACTGCGAAGCGGTGGGCTTCGTCGCGCATGCGCTGCAGCAGATGGAGCGCCCGGTCCGCGCGCCCCATGCGCACCGGCCGGCGCCTGCCGGGCAGGAACACCTCCTCCTCGCGCTTCGCGAGCGACGCCACCGCCGTCTCGCGCAGTCCCGCCGAACCGAGCGCCCCGCGCGCAACCGAAAGCTGGCCCCTCCCGCCGTCCACCAGCACGAGGTCCGGCACCGGGGCTCCTTCCTTGACAAGCCTGTTCGCGTAACGGGAAACGGCTTCGCCCATGGAGCGGTAGTCGTCGTTGCCCCAGCCACCCCGGATGCGCATGCGCCGATACCCGGCCTTGCGGGGCTCGCCGTTGCGGAAGACCACGACGCTCGCAACTACATCCGTTCCCTGGGTGTGGGAAACGTCGAAGCAGGCCATCAGCCGCGGAACCACCTTGAGCCCGAGCCGGTTCTGCAGATCGTACAGCACCTCGTCGGCGCGGTCTGCGGCGTACTCGAGCGCGGTCACCCGGTCCTCCATGGTGTGGCGCGCATTGGCGCTGGCGAGCTCGATCAGCCGCACCTTGTCACCCCGCTGAGGCCGGTGGAACACCACCTTGCGCCCGGCCGCCCGGCTGAGGATGCCCTCAATCAGGGGGCGATCCTCGAATTCGGCGGGAATGAGCACCTCCCTGGGAAGCTCGGCCTGCCCCTCCCGTCCCGAGCCGAGGTAGAACCGGGAGGCCACCGCGCTCAGTAGCGCGCCGTCGTCCTCGTCGGATAGGCCCGAGAGCCGCCGGGTCTCCCGGCCGAGCAGAATCCCGCCCCGGATGCGGAGAACCACTGCGGTACCGAGTTCACCGTCCCGGGCCAGCCCGATCACGTCCTGATCGCCGCCTCCCAGGCGGTAGGCCCGCTGGTGGCGGCTCAGCGCATCCAGCCCCTGGAGCACGTTCCGGTGCCTTGCGGCGGCCTCGAAGTTCAGCGCCTCGGCGGCGGACTGCATGCGCGTCTCCACGCGCGTCCGCACGGACTCGGTATCGCCCCCCAGCACCCGCAGTATCTCATCGATCATCTCGCGGTAGGCGCGCCGGCTCTGCAACCCCACGCACGGCGCCTGGCAACGCCCGATATGGTAGTCCAGGCAGGGACGCGCCGGAGCCTCCTTCGGCAGCCGGTAGCGGCAGGAGCGTACCGTGTAAAGCCGCTTGACGACCTCGAGCGACTGGCGCATCAGGCCCACCGAAGTATAGGGCCCGAAGTAGCGCGATCCGTCCTGGCGCAGCCGGCGTGTGACGAATACGCGCGGGAAGGGCTCGGCCACGGTGACCTTGATATGCGGATAGCTCTTGTCGTCGCGCAGCTGAATGTTGAACCGCGGACGGTATTCCTTGATGAGGTTCGCCTCCAGGATGAGCGCTTCGGCGCCCGAGCCCACCACGATGGTTTCCACGGCGGCGCTGCGGCGGGCCAGCTCGCGCGTTCGGAGCGACTGCGCGCGATCCGGGCGGAAATAGCTGCGCACGCGCGCGCGCAGAGCGTTGGCCTTGCCGATATAGAGCACCTCGCCGTCGCCGTCCTTCAGCATGTACACCCCCGGGAGGACCGGGAGGTGGTCGAGATTCCGGGGTGCGATCGTCATGCGCCGCCTCCCAGACGGAGTCCGAACAGTCGCGTAGCGGCGAGATACACGGCCCCGAAGGACAGGAGCGTGCCCGCAGCCGCGAGAACCGGGTTGAGGTCTCCGAAGAGCAGCTCTCCTCCATATCCGGCGGCGGTTGCGAGCAGTCCCGCCGCGAGCAGACGGGGCAGCCGCCCTCGTGCCATCCCATGCGGTCCCAGCGCGCGTCCGAGCTTCCTGCGGAGCAGCACGTACTCCAGCCAAGCCGCCAGCGAAGTGCCCAGGCCGAGCCCAACCGCGCCAAGACGCAGGGGACCCACCTCGAAGGCGTCGAAGGGAAACATGAGCGCCCCGCCCACCAGCAGCGACACAGCCACGCGCACCCCGGCCACGCGGGCCGGCGACCGCGGGTCGCGTACCGCGTAGAACGCCGAAGAGAGCATGCGCGAGTTGGCCGAGGCAAACAGCCCGAGGCTGTAGGCGGCCAGGACGGCATAGGTTGCCGTGGTGTCCATGGGGCCGAATTCGCCGCGCTGGTAGATGGCCGCCGTGACGAGATCGCCGAAGAGCAGGTAGGCCAACGTCGACGGAATCACGAAGTACGCCACCCGCTCCAGCGCCTCGGACACCCGTCCCGCAATCACCTCCCTGGCCTGGCCCCGCTGACGCGAGAGTTCCGGGAGTTCGGCAGCCGCGACCGCGAGACCGAAGAGCGAGATGGGCAGGAGGTAGAGCCTCTGCGCGTAGCCGAGGATCGCGACCGCCCCGGCGGCGAGGAAGCTGGCCAGCTGGAGTTCCACCAGCGCGCTGAGGCTGACCACCCCCCGCGCCGACACCACCGGAACGAAGTTGCGGATTGCTTCGCGGATGCCGGGCGCCCGCACGTCGAGCGAGGGCCGGAAGTGCTGCAGCTTCCCCGCCAGGAACGGCAGCTGGACACCGAACTGAAGCACCCCTCCGGCAAGGGCGCCCCATCCCAGCGCCACGATCAGATCGTCCGCTTCGAAGGCCCACATCCAGCCCAGCGCGACCATTGTCGCGATCATGGCCGCGTTCCAGAGCACGGGAGCCACGTACGATACGAAGAAGCGCCGATGGCTGTTCAGGATCCCGAGGGCCCACGCGGAGAGCACCAGCACGCCGGTCATGGGAAAGAGAATGCGCACCAGTTGCACGGTGACTTCCCGGGTCTGTCCTTCGAAGCCCGGCGCAAACACCGTGACGACCAGCGGCGCCAGAGAAGCGCCGAGCAGGGCGAGCAGCCCGGCGACTGCGGTCAGGATCCCGAAGGCGGCCCCGGCAAAGCGTCCTGCGCGCTCGGTCTCGCCGCGCTCCAGCATCTCGGCGTAGATGGGCACGAAGGACGCCGTGAGCGTGCCTTCGCCCAGCAGGTTCTGCACCACGTTGGGGATTCGGAGCGCCGCTCGCCACGCTTCGGCGAACACGCTGCTGCCGAAGAAGAACGCGAACAGCACATCGCGGACGAGTCCGGCCACGCGGCTCGCCAGAATGCCCGCCGCCACCCAGGCCGCGGAGCGGCGTCCGTCTCTCCTGGCTGACGCTCCCGACTCAGCGTTGCCGGTCACCGGAAGGAAGATCCCTGTCCGGAGTGCGCTCGGTGAGAAGCCGGTGGAGGAACCTGCTCTCCTCCGACAGCCTGTCGACCTCCGAACTGAGCCGCTCGGTCTCGCTTTCCAGAAGGGCGATGCGCTCGTCGGCGATACGGTCCCCGTCGCCTAGCCCGCGCCGTTCCAGGCGTGTCGCGAGCGCCTTGCCGACCTGCGAATCCAGTACGATGGAGAGGATCGGGATCAGCAGGACGAGGAGGAGTAGCCAGAGCAACATGGTCCGAAACTAGGTTTGGGGGAGCCAGCCTGACAACGATTCGCCGCCTCAGGCCCGGAGCGACCCGACACCTGCGATGTTCGCGGCGCGGGACTCGTCGCCGGCCAGCCGGACTGAGAAACGATCGTGAAGCGCGTCCAGGAATTCCCGTCCGTAGCGTATCAGGTAGTAGCAGGCGTTCAACGATCGTTCCTGCGGACCTCCCCGGGGATACAGGTGCACCTGAGCCTTCTCGAGCTGGCGGAGCTTCGTCTGCTTCTCCCGCTTAAGGCTGTGGATGATCTTCTTCCGCATTTGTTCGAGTGCGTCGAAGGCCACCGTGCGCACGTGCTTCGCGGGTCCCTTCAGAGTGGGATCCAGCGTGGCCGCCGCGCGACTCAGCTCCTCCACGCCCCTGCCGATACCCCCGCGCAAGTCCGCAAGTGCCTGACGGACGCCCTCGGGTACGTCGTCCTGCACGACGCGTCCGGCGAGTTCGCCGAAGGGTCGAGCCAGGTCCTGAAGGGACAGGTCCAGCTTGTCGAGGACCTTGCGGATCTTGGGTTCGATGACCGTAACCGAGAACCGGGGGTGGACTACCGGCATGCGGATCCCGCAGAGGTCGAACAGGTCCCGGAGCTGTGCGAAGTAGGCGATTTCTCCCGGTCCGGCGACGTAGGATACCACCGGGAACACTGCGCCCTCGACCACGGGGCGGAGCAGAACGTTGGGGCTCAGCACACGGGGATCGGCATCCGACTCGGCGAGGATCCGGCGGCGGGCAAGAAGTTCGCGCGAGTGCCTGAGCCGGAAGTTGCCCCCGCTCCGGTACACGCGCTCCCGTCCCGAGCTTCCCTCGAAGAACAGGTTGACCCCGCCGTCGAGAATGGGAACCTGTACGTGGTACCCGGCCGCCCTCAGCCGGTCCGCGGTTCTGCCCAGCAGCGCCTCCTGCTCGGTCGCGCCGTCCAGCACCGCCGTGAACAGCCTCCGCGAGGCGCGCTTGAGCGGGAGCGAAGAGGCGTCGACGAAGGCCATCCCCAGCGGCCCCAGCCAATCGGCGAGCACCTGGGTAAAGGCCTCGCCGAGCGAGTTCCCGGGCGCGTACGCCGAACGCAGACGCCGTGCGCAGGCGGGCTTGAAGTCGTTGTCCGGAAAGAGCGAGAGAAACTCCTCCAGCACCGGCCCGATCGCTTCGCCCATCGGCACGCGGTGGACGGGACGGTCCCCGCGCTCCGAACCGTCGGCGAGTGCAACGCGCCGCAGCTCGTTGGAGACGCTCACGGTCCAGGTGTGATCGACCTCCCGCCAGTCGTGATCCTCGGACGCCACCCAGAACAGGGGAATCACGGGCCTTCCCAGGACATCCTCCAGCGCGCCCGCCAGTCGCACCGCGGTGAGCGCCTTGTAGACGCTGTACAGGGGGCCGGTGAAGAGACCGGGCTGCTGCCCGGTGGTGACGAAGAAGCCACCCTCCTCGACCAGGCGATCCAGCCGTGCCCGCACCGCAGGCGTGGGGGCGTGGACGCACTCCACGGCGCGGGCCCGGGCGGCGCGGTCGAAGCGCGCCGCCACCGCCTCGGCCGCGGCCGTGTAGCTGGCCGCAAGCGTCGGGTCGCCCTGGAAGAAGGCAAGGGCGGAGGGGCGCCGCGTCAGGTAGTCGGCCACCAGGCGGGAGCCGGAGGGATGGCCGACGAGCAGCTCCAGGTTCACCGGGCGCTCCTTCCCGCGAGGCTGGGCGGCACGATCCCCGGCAGCTCACCGAGTGCGTCTTCCAGCCATCGCCGGCCCCTCTCGACCACGACTTCAAGGTGCAGGACGCGCGCGTCCACCCCGTGCTCGCCCAACTGCGGCAGCTTCACCGCATCCTTGGCGGTGGTCACGACGGGGCGCCCGCGCGCGCGGCGCGCGATGGCGGCCATGTCCGCCGCGGAGTAGCAGTGGTGGTCGCTGAAGATCATCGGCTCCAACTCCATGCCGGGGATTTCCCGCTGCAGCAACCCGTGAAACTCCCACGGGCGCGCAATGCCTGACAAGACCAGCGCCGAGCCCGTCGGAGCGGAGGCCGGAGCCCCCGCGACATCGCTCCATCGCGAGAACGCGAGGCTCACAAGGGCACAGCGCCGCCGGTGCATCGCTTCCAGCGCCCGGGCTCGGCGCCGGGCCGCGCCAAAACTAGCGACTCGGCGGGTTACGATCACACCCCCCGCGCGCGCCAGGGCCTTCTCCGGTTCCCGGTAAGGCCCCCGCGGCAGAAGCCGCAGCGGTACAGGGTGCTCCGCCGCGACCAGCACCAGATCCAGATCACGCGCCAGGGCCCGGTGCTGAAAGCCGTCGTCGAGGATCACCACCTGCGCGCCCCGTTCCACGACAACGGCGGCGGCACGCGCCCGATGGCCATCGGCGGCGACCGGCGCCTCGGGATTCCATTGCCGGTGCAGCAGCATCTCGTCGAGCCCGTACCCGTTGGTCACGATGCCGGGGGTCACGCCGCGCCGCAGGAACCAGGCGGCCAGCCAGGCCGCCACAGGCGTCTTGCCGCTCCCCCCCACCGCCAGGTTTCCGACCGACACCACCGGCACCTCGGCCGACCGGATCGGCAACCGTCCGGCGTCGTAGCGGTGGTTGCGGACCGCCACCCCCGCCGCGAAGGCCATTTCCAGCGGCAGCAGAGCCAGCCCGGCCGCCGCCGCCGGCCGGGTGGACGCCCCCCACACCCAGCCCAGTCCCGCCTCCACGGCCTGTCTCATCCCGCCGCCGCCCGCTGTGACGGGAACAGCAGGGACTCCGCGATCGCGGCCACCCTGCGGGCCGCGCCCGCCGAACCGAGCGCTCGGCGGACTTCGCCCAGCCCCGCGACCACGGCGCGTCGCTCCTCCGTGTCGTCGACGAGCGGGAGCAGCTCGCGCTCGAGCCTCGCCGGGGTCGCTTCGTGCTGAATCAGTTCGGGCACCACCCGCCGGCCGGCGATGAGGTTGGCCATGGCGATGTGGTCCACGCGCACCAGGCGGCGGGCAAGGGCGAAGGTGAGCGGGTGCGTCCGGTATGCGGTGGCGAAGGGTACGCCCGCGAGCGCGGCCTCCACGGTGGAGGTGCCCGACTTCAGCACCGCCGCGCGCGCATGACGGAGCAGGCTCCGGCCATCGTCGACGACGGTGGCGGCCACCCCTGAGTACGCGCGAGCGGGCAGACCGGGAGCGCGCGCCACCACAGCCTGCAGTTGGGGGCGCGCTCGCGCGAGCCGGCGGGCGGTGCCCAGGAACACTTCCAGGTGGCGGTCGAGTTCCTGGCGCCTGGATCCGGGAAAGAGCGCCAGCAGCGGCCGCCGCGCATCGAGACCGTGGGCGCGGCAGAAGTCGGCCCGGGCCGGCACCTCGTGCTCGAGCTCGAGCAACGGGTGCCCCACGAAGGTCGCGCGCGCGCCTGCCCTCTGCAGAAATCCGGCCTCGAAGGGGAGAATCACGGCGACGTGATCGGTGTCGCGGGCCAGCCGCCGGGCGCGCGCCGGCCTCCACGCCCAGACCTGGGGAGCGATGTAATACAACACCCGGATGCCAACCTCGCGGGCGTATTTCGCGACACGCAGGTTGAACCCCGGATAGTCGATCGGGATGACGAGGTTCACACCGTGGCGATGCATCGCGGCGCGAACCCGGCCCATGAGCCGCCGGAAGAAGCCGAGGTGGCGCACGACTTCCGCGAAGCCCATGACCGCAAGCCGATCGAGACCCGCCATGCATTCGACCCCCTCTGCGGCCATGCGTTCGCCTCCCAGCCCCAGCAGCCGGGCGGACGGCCACTTGTCGAGCAGCGAGCGGGCGAGGGCGGCCCCGTGGAGGTCACCGGAGGGCTCCCCGGCGAGCATGAGGATCACCGGGTCGCGCGCCATCGCTCAGAACCGGAACCCCAGATACCAGATGACGAGCAGCACCGCCACCAGCAGGGCGATGAGCTTCGTGGGGGGCTTGCCCCGCTTGGCGTCGATCCAGTCCTTCTTGCGGTTACGACGTACGCGAATGAGCGACATGGTCCAGAATCCTCTTCTCGATGCACAGCGTGATCTCCAGAGCCGCCCGGCCTTCATCACCGGAGACGGCCGGATCCGAACGCCCGAGCGCCGCATCCCTGAACCCCTCGAGTTCGACCCGCAGCGGTTCCTCAGGGAAACCCTCGAAGGGAATGCGCTCGACGATGTCCTCCAGCCCCGGAGCCGCCTTCGGGTCCGGTCCCCCCTTCCCTTCCTCCACGCTGGCTTCCCGCACGCCTTCAAGCAAGGCGGGCAGGTCCCGCCGGAGCCGCAGGAACTCTCCCCTCCCGCGCGCCAGATCGACGCGCAGGTATCCCGACCGCTGGAACACCCGCAGCATGCGCTGCCCTTCGCTCGACACCCGGCTCGCGGTCAGGTTCGCCACGGCCCCGTTCCGGAAGGTGAGGCGCGCGTTGGCGATGTCCACCGACGGAGTCAGCACCGGGATGCCGGCGGCGGCGATGTCCGCCAGCGGCGCCTGCACGAGCATGCGCACCAGGTCCACGTCGTGAATCATCAGATCGAGCACGACGGCCACGTCCGTGCCCCGGGGGCGAAAGGGCGCCAGGCGCTGCGACTCGATGAAGAGCGGAGCGTCGATGTACGGAGCCGCCGCCCGGAGCGCGCCGTTGAACCGCTCCACATGCCCGGTCTGCACCACGATGCCCGCCCGGCGGGCCGCGGCCAGGATGCGATCCGCGGCCTCGAGCGAAGGCGCGATGGGCTTCTCGATGAGAAGGTGAACACCGCGCCCGGCCGCCGCGAGCGCCACCTCCTCGTGAGAGTAGGTGGGAACCGCCACCACCAGCGCATCTACCTCCGACAGCAGCTCCGGCAGACTGCGGGCCGGCGCAAGCCCGAGCTCCCTTGACACGAACGCGGCCCGGCGCGCGTCCACATCGAAGAATCCCGCCATCCGGACTTCCGGCAGATCGCCGAGAATCCGCGCGTGATGGAACCCCAGGCTCCCGACGCCGGCCACCCCCATGCGGATCGGGGTGGGCGGATTCATCCGAGGGTTAATCCGCGTGCGCTGTTGCGGATGAAGTCGAGAAGGTGGCGAACCTCCGGAATCTGCTCGACGTCGGCCTCGACGCGGGTCATGGCCTGGGACACGTTCAGCCCGGACTGGAACAGGATGCGGTATGCCTGCCTGAGATGCCGGCGGGTACCCTCCGGAAACCCGCGCCTCTCCAGCCCGACCGTGTTGAGCCCGTACAGTCTTGGACGTCCCCCCGCGGCCCGGCAGTAGGGCGGAACGTCCTTCGAGACGCGTGCGCCGCCGCCAACGAAGACATGGGCACCGATGCGCACGTACTGGTGGATCCCCACGAGGCCCCCGACGATGACCCAATCCTCGATTGTGACGTGGCCGGCCATGTTGACCGAGTTGGACAGTACGACGTGGTTCCCCAGGCGGCAGTCGTGGGCCACGTGGACATACGCCATGAGTAGACAGTCGCTGCCCACCACCGTGCGCCCGGACGCGGCCGAGCCCCGGTTGAGGGTCGCGTATTCGCGGACGACGGTGCGGTCGCCGACGATCAGCTCGGAACGCTCGCCCTTGTACTTGAGGTCCTGCGGATCGGTGCCCAGCACCGCGCCCTGGCCAAGGCGGCACCCCTCGCCCACGGAGGTATCCCGTTCAATCAGGACGTGTGGGCCGATTCGGGTTCTCGCGCCGACGCGCACGCCCGGGCCAACGATCGCATAGGGCCCTACGACCACCTCCGCTCCCAGCACGGCCCCGTCGTCCACGATCGCCGTCGGGTGGACATCGGGCTGAACGGTTCGCGAAGGGTCCAGCAGCGAATCCCCCATTCAGTCCACAACCCTCGCCATGAATTCGGCCTCCGCGGCCAGCATCCCGTCCACGTATCCCTTGCCTCTCATCTTGCAGGTCCCGCGCCGGAAGCGCAGCAGCTCCACCTCGCACACCAGTTGGTCGCCGGGCACCACCGGCCGCCGGAAGCGCGCCTTCTGTATGGACATGAGATAGACCTGCTTGTCGCGGGGGTTGCCCACGGAATCGATGAGCAGAAGCCCGCCGATCTGGGCCATCGCCTCCACGATGAGCACGCCCGGCATGATGGCCCGTCCGGGAAAGTGTCCCTGAAAGAAGGGTTCGTTGATGGTGACGTTCTTGATGCCCGTGATGTGGCGACCGCCTTCCACAGCCGCGATCCGGTCCACGAGCAGCATCGGATAGCGGTGCGGCAGGTAGCTGCGAATCCGCTCGACATCGAACGCGGGCGCGGCAGGCGCGCGGTCGAGCTGCTCCGCGACCAGCCGGCCGAGTTCGATGTTACCGCTGTGACTCGGCCGCTCCACCACCAGATGGCCCTGCAGCCGGCTGCCCAGCAGCGTCAGATCGCCCAGCACGTCCCCGATCTTGTGGCGCAGGAATTCGTCGGGGAACCGCAGTCCGTCGTTGGCCACGCCCTCGTCGTCCAGAACGATGGTGTTGGCCAGCGATGCCCCCTGCGCGAGGCCGCGTGCATGCAGCTCCTCCGCGTCGGCGAGGAAGCCGAAGGTGCGCGCCGGAGCGATGTCGGCCCGAAAACCGGCGCCGAAGCTGTCGAACGATCCGGTCTGGCGGCCGATCGCGGGGTGTTCGAAGTCGATGGTCGCGGTGATGCGCAGTCCCGCGCCGGGCGCGAGGATGTACGATTGGCCGCCGGTAGCGCGCAACACGACCGGCTCATCGAGTTCGGCCACCCGTGCGGCCGCTTTCTGTTCCACCACTCCCGCTGCGTCCAGGGCATCCAGGAAGTCCAGGAAGCTCCCGTCCCGGATGGGGATCTCGGGTCCGGAAACGTCCACCCGCACGTTGGTAGTCCCGCTGGCGCCCAACGCCGCCATCAGGTGCTCCACGGTGCGCACCCGGGCTTCGCCCCGGCCGATGCTCGTTCCCAGCTCGGTGTCCACGACGTGATCCAGGGTCGCGGGAATCTCGGGCTTGCCGGGCAGATCGATGCGCCGGAAGACGATGCCGGCGCCGGGTTCGGCCGGATGGAACGACACGGCCGCATGCTCTCCCAGGTGAATGCCGATGCCCTCGAGGCTCACCTCCCGGCCGATCGTGCGCTGCCGGCTCCCGCTCATGAACGCTCCTCCCTGCCGGTCATCACTCGTCCTTCCCCTCCAGCGCGGACAGGCGTTCCTCCAGCTCCTTCACCCGCTCCCTCAGCGCCGGGAGCCTGCGCATCGCCGCCATGGACTTCCAGAACTCCGCGCGCGGGCGCCCGGGAAATCCGACCACGCTGGTCCCGGCGGGGACATCCCTGATCACTCCGGTCTGCACGGCCACGCGTGCCCCGTCGCCGATCTCGAGGTGCCCGGTCGCGCCCGACTGCCCCGCCATCACCACGCCCTTTCCCAGGGTCGTGGAACCGGAGATGCCCACCTGGGCGATCAGGAGGGAGTGGTCGCCCACGTTCACGTTGTGGGCGACGTGGACCAGGTTGTCGGTCTTGGTGCCCGGGCCGATCACGGTGTCCCCGATGGATCCCCGGTCGACGCAGCAATGGGCGCCCATCTCCACGTCGTCGCCGATGATGCAGCCGCCTACCTGGCGGATCTTCTCATGGCCGCCCTCGCTCATCACGAAGCCGAAGCCGTCGGAGCCCACGACGGTCCCGGCATGCAGGACGACGCGCCGACCCAGCCGGGTTCCCGGATACAGCACGACATGCGGGTGCAGGCGCGAGTCGGCGCCGATGCGCGATCCCGCGCCCACCGATACGTGGGCGCCGATGTGCGCGCGGTCACCGACCTCGACATCCTCCTCCAGCACCGCGCAGGCATCGATGCGCACGTCCCGGCCGAGCCTGGCGCCCCTGCCCAGCACGGCCGTGGGATGGATCCCCGGAAGCGCTTCCTCCGGGGGATGGAGCCGATCCAGCAACCGGGCCAGGGCGAGGCGCGGCCGACCGGCGATCAACAGGTTCGGCACGCGGTCGCGAACGGAGGCGGAGAGGCTCTCCGACACCAGCAGGGCCTCGGCCGAGGACGAGTCCAGGTGCTTGAGGTAGCGCCGGTCGCCGAGGAAACCGAGCCTGCCGCGCCCGGCCTGGTCCACCGGCACGACTCGATCGAAGGTCCAGCCGGACTGCCCCTCCAGGCGCGCGCCGGTGAGAGCGGCGGCTCCTGCAAGGTCCATGGTCGTCTCCTGTCCTGCTGCTCTTGTGGCGGGCTCCGTCGTCGAGGACGGCGGGCTCACCGGTTGCCGGGCGGCGTATTCTGCATCAGCCGGTCGATGACCTGCTGGGTCAGGTTGAGTTCGGGATCCGCGGAGACGATCGCCTGGCCGGAAAGGTCGAAGATGATGGAGTATCCGCCCTCGGTCCGGATCTGGTCGATCGCTTCGGTGACCTGATCCATGATGGGCTGCACGAGTTCCGCCTGTCGCCTGCCGGCCTCCCCCTCCAGCTCCGCGGCGCGCTGGTTGTACTCCTCCTGCTTCGCCTGGATGGCCTGGGTCTGGGTGTCGCGCGCCTGGGGCGAGAGCGTGAGCTGCTGCTGCTCGAACTGCTGGATCATGGTCTGCAGTTCTTCCCCGATCTGATCCAGCTCCGCCCGGTAGCGGGCCATGTCGCGCTCGAACTGATCCTGTGCCTCGGTCGCTCCCGGGGCCTGCGCCAGGATCGCCTGCGAATCGATGTAGCCCAGTCTCAGCGGTCCCTGGGCGGCCGCGTCATCGGCCGGCATGAAGAAGGAGCCAGCCGCGAGAACAACTGCTATTGCACGCATATTCCGAGCCTCCCCGAACGCGCGGTCATGATGGAATCGTCTCGTTTTTCCCGAAAACCAACAGCCTGAAAGGATGTCTGCGATGGCCGCGCAACCGCAAGTCCCCCGTGGTACGACGGATCGCTTCCGGGATCAGAAGCCCGGTCCCATCCTGAAATGGAGCTGCCATCCCGGATTGGTCTTGTCGAAACCGTATGCATAGTCGAGGCCCAGCGGCCCGAAGGGCGTGACCAGCTGAGCGCCGACGCCCGCCCCCCGGAACAGGCGCGTGGGCGTGAATTCGGCCGCGCTCACCCAGACGTTGCCGGCGTCGTAGAAGAACCCGAGCGAAAGGTTGTCGTTGAACCGGATCGCGTACTCCACGGTCATCGACAGGAACGCGTTCCCGAGCCTCTCGCCTTCCAGGATCCCCGACCCGGATCCGCGGTCGAAGAAACCGGCCGGGGTGATGGTGGTCTCGTCGTACCCGCGCAGCCTTTCACCGAACTGAACCCCACCCATCCAGTACCGGTCGAAGGGAAAGCGGTCCGCGTTGCCGATGATCGCCCCCGCGCGGACACTGAGCCCGAGGGTCGTCCGGATCGGACGCGCACCGCTCCCGATCTGCCCCACCGGGGTGAACCAGGTTCCCTCGACCCCGTACTTCATGAAGTCGCCGTCCCCGCCCAGGATGCCCCCGTTCATCTCCGCGGACACCACCTGCCTCGATCCCTGGGTGGGGAAGAGATTGTGGTTGAGGGTCTGCCGCTGGAGGCTTACGGAGAGCGTACTCAGAATGCCGGGATCCCTGCCGAACAGGGAGCGGTCGTCGGACCTCGAGAACAGCTCGTACTTGGTGCGCGACAGCGAGTATCCCAGAAACAGTCTGGTACGCAGAGAACCGGGCATCGGGAGCCCGAAGCGGAGAGAACCGCCCTGCAGGCGGCGCTGGCCGGTGGTGAACTGGAAGAACCGGTCGCGCGTGTAGAACGCGGATATCGTGCCGCTCACGCGCGAGCGCCTGAGCGACGGGTCGGTGTACGACAGGGTGAAATTGTTGATGTAACGCCCGAAGTCCCAGCGCACGCTTCCAGCCTTGGCCTGCCCGAAGAGGTTGGGCTGGTCGTACCCCAGGAACCCGGAAAGCCCGTAGCCCCCACCCATCGCGGTGCCGAAGTTCACGGTGCCGGTCTGCCGCTCCGCGACCCGGTACACGATGTCCACGTTGCCGCTTCCGTCGTCGGCCGGCTGGAGACTGGGGAGCTCCATCGGGGTCTCGAAGTACCCGAGGGCGGAGACCGCCTGATAGCTCTGGATCAGCCGCTCTTCGGAGTAGATGTCTCCGGGCAGCGTAAACAGCTGGTCGCGGATGACGCGCTCGTGGGTGTAGTCGTTGCCCTCCACCTCGACCCGCCGGATATACGCGGGAGGGCCTTCCTGAATGCGCCAGCCCACCATGAGGGTAGGGTCGCCGTCGCCGTTCGTCTCGTCGAACTCGTAGAACGGCTCGACGCTGGCCCCCAGGTATCCGTTGTTGCGGTAGAGCGTTCCCACAGCCGTCGCGGCCGCGTCGAAGGCGCTGGCGTCGAACACGGGGTCCTGCTCGTCATCGCCGCCGATTCCGAAGCTGCTGAGCAGTCCTCCCTGTTCCGGCTGATAGAACTGCTCGATCTGATCGGTCGGGAAACGGCTGTTCCCCTCCACCACGAAGTCGCGCACCCGGTAGCGGGGACCCTCGTCGACCGAAACCTCGAGCCGCGATTTCCCCGTTTCGGGGTCGATGACCAAGGTGTCCCCCAGAACCTCGAAGTCGAGATAGCCCTGCGAGCGGTACAGCTCGGGCAGGTGGGCGAACAGATCCTCCTCGAGCGTGCTTTCCTGGTATGAGCCCTGACGGAACCACCAGAACGCCTCCGGCTTGGTGTCGAGAGCTCCGCGAAGCTGGTCGGAGGCCAGGTTTTCGTTGCCCTCGAATTCGACCTCGGCGATGGTGACGCGCTGGCCCTCGGTCACTTCGAGAGTCAGGCGCACGTGTCCCGGCTTGTCGGGGACCTCATCCACCCGCTCGTCGATGCGCGCGAAGGGGATGCCGTCGTCGGCGAGTTCGTTGCGGATGAAGTCGCGCGCGACCGCGAGTTTCTGTGGCGAATAGGGCTCGCCGGTGCGGAGGTCGGCGGTGTCCCTGACGGATCCCTGGCTCAACCGCTCCAGTCCCACGATGTCGACGACGTCCATGATGTCCTGCTCTTCGACGTCGAGCACCAGCAGCACCGGTTCGCCCTGGCCTCCCGCGGCGCTGATCGTAAAGTCCCGGTATTGGCCGGTATTCCAGAGCGCCTTGAGGGCCTCCTGGATGTCGCGGAAGGAAATCGTGGTGCGCGGCTGCAGGGTCAGAACCGCGAGAATCTCCTCGTCGGTCAGGCGCACGTTGCCTTCCACGGTGATGGAATCGACGAAGGTGCCCGCCGCCGGATCCGCCTGCTGCGCCGTCAGGAAAGCGGGCAGGAGGCAGGCGCCGACGAGCGTCGCCGCAAACCTTCCGATGCGCACGGAAGCAGGTGCGCCGGCGCGTCCGTTCACGTCTTGGTCGCGGACGTGGCCCCCAGGGAAAGACCGTCCCCCGCCTCGTTGAGGTCGGCCTGGATCTCGTCCCCGGCGCCGAATTCCGCCGTGAGGATCATCTCCGAGAGCGGATCCTCCAGGTAGCGCTGGATCGCGCGCCGGAGCGGCCGCGCGCCGAATTTCTCGCTGTAGCCCTGCTCCGCGAGGAAACCGACCGCCGCGTCGCTGAGGGTGAGGGTCAGGCTCTCCTCGTCCAGGCGCTCGTGGATCTCCTGGAGCAGGATGTGCACGATCTGCCCGATATCCTCCCGGCTCAGCGCGTGGAAGACGATCGTGTCGTCGACGCGGTTGAGGAACTCCGGGTTGAAGGTGCGATCGATCGCCGCCTGCACCTTGCCGCGCATGAGTTCGTAGCCGGAGCGGGCATCCTCTTCGTGGAACCCCAGGGTGCCGCCCTTGGAGATGTCCCGCGCCCCGAGATTGCAGGTCATCACGATGACGGTGTTCTTGAAATCGATGGTCCTGCCGTAGTTGTCCGTGAGGTGTCCTTCATCCAGCACCTGCAGCAGGATGTTGAAGACGTCGGGGTGCGCCTTCTCGATTTCGTCCAGAAGGACCACGGAATACGGCCGGCGCCGTACCGCCTTGGTGAGGGCGCCGGATTCGTGGTAGCCCACGTACCCCGGCGGCGCGCCGATAAGACGCGAAACCGAGAACCGCTCCATGTACTCGCTCATGTCCACGCGAATCAGCGCATCCCGGTCGGCGAACATGAACTCGGCCAGCGCGCGGGCCAGCTCGGTCTTCCCCACCCCGGTCGGGCCCGAGAAGATGAACGACCCGATCGGCCGCCGCGGATCCTTGAGCCCGGCGCGGCTGCGCCGGATGGCGCGCGAAATCGCCTGAATCGCGGGGTCCTGACCGACCACCCGCTTGTGCAGTTCATCTTCCATGTTGATGAGCCGCCGGGTCTCGGCCTGCTTCATCCGGGTGACGGGGATCCCCGTCCAGCGGCTGACGATGAAGGCGACGTCGTCGGCGGTCACCTCCGGGCGATGATGCCTGCGCGCTTCCTGCCACTCCTTCTGGCGCTCGCGAATGCGCCGCTGCAGCTCGCGCTCTTCGTCCCTCAGCTCCGCCGCCCGCTCGAAATCCTGATTGCGGATCGCCAGTTCCTTCTGCCCCGCCAGCCCTGCGAGCTCCTCCTTCAGTTCCTCGACCTCCGGCGACGGCACCTGGCTGGCGATGCGCGCCCGAGACCCGGCTTCGTCGATGACGTCGATGGCCTTGTCGGGCAGGAACCGGTCGGTGATGTAGCGGTCGGAGAGCTTCGCCGCCGCCGCCAGCGAGTCGTCCGGCAGGTTCACCCTGTGGTGGTCCTCGTAGTGGCCGCGCAGGCCCTTGAGGATGTCCACGGTTTCGGGAAGGGTCGGCTGGTCCACGATCACGGGCTGGAAACGGCGCTCCAGGGCACCGTCCTTCTCGATGTACTTGCGATACTCGTTCAGCGTCGAAGCGCCGATGCACTGGAGTTCTCCGCGAGCGAGCGCCGGCTTGAACATGTTGGACGCGTCGATGGCGCCCTCGGCTGCCCCGGCGCCCACCAGGGTATGCAGCTCGTCGATGAACAGGATGACGTTGCCGCCCTGGGAGATCTCGTTCATGACCGCTTTCAGGCGCTCCTCGAACTGGCCCCGATACTTGGTCCCGGCGATGACCGCGGCCATGTCCAGCGCCAGCAGCCGATGGTCCTTGAGCGCTTCGGTGATCTCCCCCGCCGCGATGATCTGAGCCAGTCCTTCGACGATGGCCGTCTTCCCGACACCCGGTTCGCCGATCAGCACCGGGTTGTTCTTCTTGCGCCGGCAGAGAATCTCCACGATCCGCTCGATCTCGACGCGGCGGCCGATGGTCGGATCGAGCTTGCCGCCACGGGCCAGGTTTGTGAGGTCGCGGCAGAAATGGTCGAGCGCGGGAGTCTTGGACTTCTTGTCCGGCTTGCCACCCGCCGGCACCGCCTGTCCCCCGCCGACATCCGAACTCATCTCGGAGCCAAGCACCCGCAGGCACTCCGCGCGCGCCCTGTCCAGCCGCACGTTCATCGAGTTCAGCACCTGCGCGGCGATGCCCTTCTCCTCCCGCAGGAGTCCGAGCAGCAGATGCTCCGTGCCGACGTAGGAGTGGTTGAGTTCGCGGGCTTCCGCCAGCGCGAACTCAAGCACCTTCTTCGCGCGCGAGGTATAGGGCAATTCACCCAGGGCGATGGTCGCCTTGCCCTTGCGAACGGCCTCTTCCACCCGTTGGTGAACCTGGCTCAGATCCGCGCCCAGGTTCATCAGCACAGTGGCGGCCACCCCCTCCCGCTCACGGATCAGGCCGAGCAGCACATGCTCGGTGCCCACATAGTCGTGTTGCAGCCTGATGGCCTCGTCCCTGGCCATCGCGAGCACCTTGCGAACCCGATCCGTGAAATTGTAGTTCATCTGCCTTTTGTGCCCGCGGGTCGTCAGGAGTCGCGGCCGGAGCCCGAACTGCTCTCCGGAGGTTCCGTGTCCGGAATCACCACACCCTCGGTAGCCAAGATGCGGCGCACATAGGTGGCTCGGTGCGCGTCGCGCTCGCCGGGAGGAAGCTTCCGCCCTGCTGCATCCTCCAGGTGGGCGGACTGCGTGAAGATCATGATCTTGTTGAGCGAGTATACACGGAGTCCAGGGAGAAGTTTCAGCGCCGCGCCGAGGCGAACCCCCGACAGGAGGTTCATCATTTCCTCGAAAGTAAGAGATCGGGCATAGCGCAGTAACCCGTAGGCGCGCCATATCTTATCTTCTGTGACTTGATATGCGTCACGAATCAGTACGCGGCGTGCCCGCCGCTCGTATTCGATGACCTGGCGCACGATGCGGTCGAGATGGTCGACCAGGTCCTCCTCGGTCTTGCCCAGCGTGGTCTGGTTCGAAACCTGGAAGAAGTTGCCGACCACCTCGGAACCCTCTCCGTAGAGTCCGCGAAACGTCAGCCCGACCTGGCTCAACCCCTGAAGTACGCGTCCGATCTCCTTGGTAAGCACGAGCCCCGGCAGATGGATGAGAACCGAGGCCCGCAGCCCGGTGCCGACATTCGTGGGGCAACTGGTGAGATACCCGAGCTCGTGGTCGTAGGCGTAGGGGAGCTCCCGGCCCAGATCCTCGTCCAGCCCGTCCACCATGCCCCACGCCCCTTCCAGCGCGAGGCCGGAGACCAGCACCTGCAGGCGCAGGTGGTCTTCCTCGTTCACCATCACGCTCACCGGATCGCTGGCCGAGAGCACCACTGCGGCCGCACGCCGCGGAAGGTCGGAGTCCGACTTCTCGCCAAGCAGGTCCTGGGAGATGAGCCGCCGTTCCAGAAGAATGCGCCGGGTACCGCCGTCCAGTTCGGCAAGCGGATGGACGCTCGCCTCGGCGAGCAGGTCGACCTTCTCCGCCGTTCGCCGCACGCGCGCCAGCACGGCCCGGCGATCGTTGACCCGTGACTGCGGGCCGAACGCGTACCCCTGCAGGTTGCGGGCGAGGCGGACGCGGGTGGAGAGGACGATATCCGAGTCCGGACCGCTCGCGTCGAGCCACCCGAGACCCCGATCGAAGATCGTGGACAGGTGATCCATCGGTTCCCTACCGGGTCACGGGCTCGAGGGAACGAATCTGGTCTCTCAACTGCGCCGCCCGCTCGAAATCCTCCGTGCTGATGGCGTAGCGGAGTTTTCGGCGCAGGCCCTCAAGGCGCTGCTCGCGCTCGGAGACGGTGGGATCCGGAGGCAGATACACCTTGCCCACGTGCTGCACGCCCCCGTGAATGCGCCTCAGCAGATTCTTCAGGTAGAAGTCGAACGTGGTGTAGCAGTGTGGACACCCCAGGCGTCCGTTCTCCCGGAACCCCGCAAACGAAAGGCTGCAGAAGGTACAGGTCCTGTCTTCCTCTCCGGCCTCCGCGCCCTCCTCCGGGCCGGTCATCTGCGACAGAAAGTCGGTAAGCGGAGAGTGTGCGGGCGGCGAGGGCTGGTTGACCCCGCGGGAAGCGGCGCACTTCTCGCACAGGTGCAGCACGCTGGCCACGTCGTCCACGATCTGAGTCAGATGAACCACGGCCTCCGCCGCGCCGCACTCGCTGCATACCCGGGGATCTTCGCTCACGGGTTTCCGTCTCCCGCTCCCAGTATGCCGTTGTCCAGTTGCAGGACACGGTCCGCGCGCGCGGCCAGCGCGGCGTTGTGGGTTACCAGCACCATGGCAAGGTCGTGGTCGTCCTTCAGCCGGAAGAGAAGATCGTGCAGCTGGTCGCTGGTCCGGCGATCGAGGTTGCCGCTGGGTTCGTCCGCCAGAAGCACCACCGGGTCGTTGGCGAGCGCCCGGGCCACGGCGACCCGCTGCTGCTCTCCCCCCGAGAGCTGCCGGGGCCTGTGCTCGAGACGTTCGCCGAGGCCGACCGAATCGAGGAGGCGGCGCGCGCGATCCTCGGCGTCCGGTCGGGTCCGGCCGGCAATGAGTCGGGGCATCATCACGTTCTCGAGTGCGGTGAAGTCGCGCAGCAGGTGGTGGAACTGAAACACGAAACCCACGTGATGGTTTCGGATCCTGCAGATGGTCTCGTCGTCCAGCCCGGACAACGGCGTCCCGTCGACGAGGACTTCCCCCGATGTCGGCCGGTCGAGCGCTCCCAGCAGGTGGAGCAGCGTGCTCTTGCCCGCGCCGCTCGCGCCGGTGACCGAGACCGCCTCGCCCACGCGAACTCGCAGGTCTACCCCCCGCAGAACACGGAGTTCACTTCCGTTGCCCCCCACGAACGTGCGCACCAGCGAACGGGCCTGGAGGGGTAGCAGGACGGGGTCGTGGACCCCGTGAGGATCCGGGGCCGCTCCATTGCCGGGCGCCGGGCCTGTGGACCGGCCCTCCTCATTCATGGCGAATCGCCTCCACGGGCCGGAGACCGGCCGCGCGGGACGCCGGATAGAGGGTGGCCAGGAAGGTGATGCCCATGCTCACCACGATGATGGTCGCGACGTCCAGCAGGTCCACCGCCACGGGCAGATGATCCAGGTAGTAGAGATCGGCCGGAATCGAGATGAACTGGTAGCGGTCGAGCGCCCAGGCCATCACCAGGCCCAGTGCCACTCCCAGCGAAGTCCCGATCATGCCGATCCAGAGCCCCTGCAGCCGGAAGACGCGCAGAATCGCGCGGTCGGTCATGCCCATGGACTTGAGGATCCCGATCTCCCGGGTCCGGTCCACCACGACCATGACCAGCGTGCTCACGACGTTGAAGGCAGCCACCACGATGATCAGGCCGAGGATGACTCCCATCGCCAGTTCCTCGAGCTTGAGGGCGGAGAAGAACGACCGGTTGGTCGTCATCCAGCTCTCGATGAAATGGCCCGGCCCGACCGCGGCGCGGATTTCCCGGCCCGCGGCATCGGCTTCCCACAGATCCTCCACCCGCACGGCGATGCCGCCGACCTGGTTTTCCCCCGCGATGCCGAGCAGGTCCTGGGCCGCCGCGAGCGTCGTGTAGATGTTGCGCAGGTCGTACTCGTACATGCCGGTCGTGAACGACCCCGCCATCTCGAACTGGCGAACCGTGGGGTACAGGCCGCCGAAGGGACTCTCGTTGACGTTCTCGAGCGACACCAGCACCAGCGTGTCGCCCTTGAAGAGCTGCATGCGCTGCGCCAGCAGACTCCCCACCAGCACCGGAGGGTATCCCGACCCGGTGGGCCCGAGAGAATAGACGCCGTCCTGCAGATCGCGCTCGAAGTCGGTGACGGGCACGCCTTCCGGCTCCGGCAGGACCCCGTAGAGGTCGGCCGTCTGTGCGTACCCGGCGCGCTGGATGCCGACGCTGGTGACCACGAAGGGAGCGGCTCCCACGACGGCATCGACGGTGCGCACACGCTCGAGCACCTGCTCCCAGCCGTCCATGCGCAGCGAGGTGCCCGTCTGCAGCACGAGCACATGGGGGTTGGACCCGAGGATCTTCGCCCGCAGCTCCTCCTGCATCCCGTTCATGACCGAGATCACGATCACCAGCGCCATGACCCCGAGGGTCACGCCGCCGAGCGCGATCCAGGTGATGAGAGACAGGAAGCGTCCCCGCTTGCGCGCCGCCAGGTATCGCCGCGCGATGTACCAGTCCAGACGCCTCAACCCTCTTCTCCTCCGCTCATTCGGGCCTCAGGATGGGGAAGAGAATCACGTCCCGAATGGACGGCTGGTCGGTCAGCAGCATCGTGAGGCGGTCGATGCCGACGCCGACGCCGCCGGTGGGCGGCATCCCGTATTCGAGCGCGCGGATATAGTCCTCGTCGACCCGGTGGGCTTCTTCGTCTCCACCAGCCGCCAGGCGGGCCTGGTCATCGAAGCGCGCCCGCTGGTCGAGGGGATCGTTGAGTTCCGAGAACGCGTTGGCGATCTCGGTGCCCAGCACGAACAGCTCGAAGCGCTCCGTGAGACGTGCGTCACCGCGCTTGGCCTTGGCCAGCGGGGAGAGTTCCCGTGGATGATCCAGGACGAAGGTCGGCGAACGCAGGTCCTTCTGCACCAGCACGTCGAAGAGCTTGTCGATCAGCTTGCCCCGCCCCGCCTTCTCGATGTCCGGCAGGCGAAGCGCCCTGGCGCGGGCCCGCAGTTTGTCGTCCTCCAGCTCCAGGGGGTCGTCGCCCAATGCCTCGCCCAGGGCTTCGACGAGCCGGATGCGCTTGAAGGGCGGAGCCAGCGAGATGCGTTCCCCCTGGTAGGTGACGGTGCGCGCCCCCGCGACCGACGCCGCGATCTTCGAAACGAGCTCCTCCACCAGATCCATCATGTCGTGATAGTCCGCGAAGGCCTGGTAGAACTCGAGCATGGTGAACTCGGGATTGTGAAACCGGCTCAGGCCCTCGTTGCGAAAGTCCTTGGAGACTTCGTACACACGTTCGAAGCCCCCCACGATCAGCCGCTTCAGGTAGAGTTCGTCCGCGATGCGCAGGTAGAGGCGGCTGTCGAGCGCGTGGTGGTGGGTCACGAAAGGACGGGCCGTGGCCCCGCCGTAGAGGGGCTGGAGCACCGGCGTCTCCACCTCCAGGAAGCCGTGGGCGTCCAGGACGCTGCGTGCCGTGGCCACGACGCGAGACCGCGCGCGGAAGACCTCGCGAACCTCGGGGTTGACCGCCAGGTCGGCGTAGCGCTGGCGGTAGCGGGCTTCCGTATCGGCGAAGCCGCTGTGCGTAACCCGCTTTCCGGTCGCGGCGTCCACCTCGGTCTTCCCCAGCGGCAGCGGCCTCAGGGCCTTGGTCAGCAGCGTCCAGTCGGCAACCTGCACCGTCACTTCGCCCATGCGCGTCCGGAAGAGCCGGCCGCGCGCGCCGATCCAGTCGCCCAGATCGAGGAGATCGAGATCCTCGAACGCCTGCTCTCCCACCTGGTTCCTGCGGAAGTACACCTGAATGCGTCCCGATCCGTCTTCCAGATCGGCGAACGCGCTCTTCCCGTGACTCCGAAAGGCGATCATGCGGCCGCCGACGCGCACATCCGCCCCCTGCCCCCGCTCCGACAGCGTTCCCGCCGCTTCCGCGGCCTCGAAGGCCGCTGCGGCGTCCCGAGCCCTGTGGGTACGTGCGTAGCCGTAGTCGAACGCCTCGATCCCGCGTTCTCGCAGGCGCTCCAGCTTTTCCCTGCGGGAGCGCATGCTCCGCTCGAGGTCGCTGACCGGGGAGTGCGCGCGGTCGGGCCTGGCTCTGGTGGATTGCGTCATTGCGGGTCCGGGTGGAAAGACCGGTTATCCGACCCCGGCCGCTCCGAACTGTTTCAGGTAGGCTTCGATGAAGGGATCGATCCTTCCGTCCATCACCTTCTGGACGTCCCCGACCTTTACGCTCGTCCGGTGGTCGTTGACCATCGTATAGGGTTGGAACACGTACGAGCGGATCTGGTTGGCCCAGGCGTTGTCGGACTTCGTGGCTTCCAGCGCCTCGCGTTCCCGCTCGCGCTCCTCCATCGCCCTCCGGTGGAGCGCGGCCCGCAACATCTTCATGGCCGTCGCCCGGTTCTTGTGCTGTGAGCGCTCCTGCTGGCACGACACCACGATGCCGGTAGGCAGGTGCGTGATGCGGATGGCGGAATCCGTCTTGTTCACGTGCTGACCCCCTGCCCCGGATGCACGGAAGGTGTCCACGCGCAGGTCGGCTTCGTCGATGTCGACCTCGATCTCATCGTCGACCACCGGATACACGAAGACGCTGGCGAACGAGGTGTGCCGCCGCGACTGGGAATCGAAGGGTGAAATGCGCACCAGGCGGTGTACGCCGTTCTCCGCCTTCAGATACCCGTAGGCATGGTCGCCTTCGATTTCGAGCGCGGCGCTCTTGATGCCGGCCTCCTCGGCGGGCTGGAGGTCGAGCACCTTGAGGCTGCATCCGCGCCGCTCAGCCCAGCGGGTATACATGCGCAGGAGCATCTCGGCCCAATCCTGGGACTCCAGGCCGCCCGCTCCGGGATGGACTGTGAGAAGCGCCCCGCGGTGATCGTCCTCCCCCTGAAGCATGGTCCGGAGTTCGAGGCCGCTCACGTCTCCGGCCAGCGACTCGACGTTGGACGCCCACTCGGCCTCGATCTCCTCGTCTTCCTCCGCGGCCAGCACCTCCACCCACTCGCTCAGCTCTTCCGCGGTGGCTGCAAGCTCACGCCACGGCGCCACCCAGTTCTTCAGCCGATTGGCATCGGCGATGAGCCTCCGCGCCTCCTCCGGATTGGCCCAGAACCTCTCGCTGGAACGCGCCTGCTCCAGTTCATCCAGTTTCCGTTCCCGTGCGTCGATGTCAAAGATACCTCCGAAGTTCGGAGATCCTGGCTTCGAGGTCACGCAAGCGTTCGATGGCTTCGTTGTGCATGGATCCGATCGTTGAACTGCCCGGCTCGGAGAGCGTCCCCGCTCTCAGAAGAGTTCCTCTCCGCAGGCCAGAGTCGAGTTGAGTTCGTCCTGAAAATAACGACTGTCGTGGGCGAGGTCCTCTCCCACCCGCCGGACGTATTCCGACCACGAACGTCGAACCTCTTCGGCGAAGTCCTCCCGGAGCGTCCCTCGCTCGAGCGCGCGATCGTACCGATCCCGATGGTACCGGATCATGTCGGAGACGAGCACCCGTGCAAGGCGCGCGGCGCGGTCTGCGGCATCGGTTACGGCGAAGGGTCTCGGCGCCTCGTTGTCCCGCGACTTGCCCGAAGGCACGGCGGGCGCCGTCCTCCCGCGCGTGCGCGCACCGGGCAGGTCCACCGGGAAGATGTTCGCGCACTTGCCACAGCGGGCCCGGACGCCTCCCGCCGGCACCTTGCCCGGATCAACCGGATACCGTGCCGAACAGGCGGGGCATTGGACGGTGAATACGGCATGGGATGTCAAGGGAGGCCACCTCCGGGCTCAAGCGGCGACATCTCGCAACAGACTAGGCTCAGCTCGGCACGCGCGCCATGCATCCGCCGAATGGGCGGCACCGCACGCTTCGGATGCATCACGGAAGCAGTTGTCCGCCCACCCACCACCGACCGTGCGCCTCCGGTACCACGACCAGGCGGAACTCGGCCGTGGAGTCCACGGTGCGCAGCCGAGCCGTGATGAAGGCGTCGAAGGCGGCGGCCAGGTGATTCGCCAGGATGACGCCGACGACGGTCGTGACCTGGCGCAGCGCAGCGTCGCTTCTCTGGATCAATCTGTCGTATTCCGCGCGACTGACATCGTCACCGTTCCAGTCCCAATGGAACTCCGGGCCGATGCTCCGGCTGGCGTAGTATTCCATGGCGTGTTCGTACTCCGGCGAACCCGGGCCGAACGGCCCCTGCTCTCCGGACACCAGAAAGATCTCGTTGGCCAGCGACCAGATGGCGCCGTTGAAGGTGGTGGTGTCGGTTTCCGGTTGAACGCCGCCCATGTAGGGGTCCGCGTCGAAGGCTCCCGAAGCGCGGTACTTGCCGAGCGCCTCGTAGTACTCGAAGTCTCCGTCCATGCGTTCCCCCAGCGTTCCGCGCCGCGCGACGAACCACGCGAGGTCGCGGTAGCGGGTGCGGAAGTCGTGCCCCGTTCGCTGCCTGTCGAACAGCAGGCCCCATCCGACGACTTCCACGGCCAGAAACCCCCACCAGCGGCCCCTGTCCAGGCGTCGCTGTCCCCATCCCGGAAGCACACCCGAGTAGAGGAGGGCTCGAGTCGGGGAGATCGTCTCCGGGACGACTTGCCCTGTCAGGACGGCGTCATCCCCGAGCAGACGGGATGCTGCGGGGCCGACGGCGGCGCGGACGCGGCTGGCCGTCCAGGGAAGAGCATGTGTCGCCGCACTCTGCGCTCCGTCGGGAGGCCAGCCGGGTAGCGAGCCTGCCAGCACCGCGTCCCAGACCGGGGAAGACGACCGCTGCACCTCGATGGGGCTCTGACCCGCAAGGCCCGAGGGAGCGACCACCAGAAACACGAGCGCCGGCCACGCAACCCGGCGGCGCGCGGACCGGATGACCTCCGCCGGCCCCGTGGGGGTCATCAGAAGACCACGCCCAGGCTCACGTGCACGGGCTCGGAACCGGTTGCGAGCGACGTCCGGGTGAGGGACCGGGCAACGCCCAGATCGAAACGGCCGACGCGAAGACCCAGCCCGAGTGCCGCCTCGCCCTCTCCGTCGCGCCAGGCGTAGCCCAGGCGGACGGACAGGGTCTCGCTTCCGGTGGTGGCGACTTCGGTGCCGACATGCACCGAGGGCGACCCCGGATGGCGCCACCGCTCCTCCAGTTCCGCCGTGAACCGAAGATCGAACGCCGGCTGCTCGTCGAAGTGGTCCAGAATGTCGTATGCGGCCGCCAGGCGCGCCCGCGCCGGCAGCGGATCCGCCTGTTCGGCGTTGACGACCTGAAGGTCCGGGCCCAGGTGCGCGATCATCAGCCCGAGCCGGAGCGGCACAGCGTCCGAGAAGGTCGCCTGGACGCCGGCGTCCACCGCGTAGGTGGTCGCGGTCACACCCTGGTCCAGGCACTGCCCGCGGCAACCGATGCGGAACTGCACCATCTTGAAGTTGGTCCCCACGCTCACCCGGTCGACCAACTCGGTCGCGAACGACACGACCGCCTGGTAGCCGCGTACGCTCAGTGAACCGAGCACCTCGCCCCCGATGCCGGTCATCTGCTGATCCCCGACGTCCAACTCCTGGTAGGAGATTCCCAGCGTGCCCACCGATTCCCGGCCCATGAGAAAGGAGAAGGCGGTCGCTCTGCCCGCGAGCTGATCGCCCCGATACAGGAAGAACCGGCGATCGCGGACGTGGGCGAGCCCGGCCGGATTCCAGAACGCGCTCTCCTGGGACGGCAGCGCGGTCATCGCCCGCCCCATCGCGATGCCCTGGGCGCCCACCGGAAGGATCAGAAAGAGAGCCCCCTCCGTGGATGGCATTCTGCGCGCGAAGATGGCGGAGGCGTCGGCCGCCGCCGCCAACTCCCCGTCCTGTGTGGTCGCCGGCGCAGGCCAGAACCCCGCGAGCAGCAGCCACAGGACGAACGAACGAGGACTAGCGAGGCCGCTGCGTCTCGTGATCGCGGGGAACGGCAAAGCCCAATCTCCGAAGGTGTCCACGCTTGCGCCGCCATCCGGCCAGCACCTTCACCCGCAGGTCAAGGTACACCCGCCGGTCGACGAAACGTTCGATTTTGGTCCGGGCTCGAGAACCGAGTCTGCGGATCGCGCGCCCGCCGTCTCCGATCAGAATCCCCTTCTGAGACGACCTCTCCACGTACAGGATGGCCTGAATATAGACGGGATCGTCGTCTTCGCGGAACTGCTCGAGCCGGCAAGAGACGGAATACGGTATCTCCTGTTGGTACAACTCGAACACACTCTCGCGAACCAGTTCCGCTACGAAGAAGCGTACCGGCTCGGAGGCGATGAAATCAGTTGGGAACAGGAAGGGCGACCGCGGCAGCTCGGCCTGCAGGACCTCGCGCAGCTCCTTTACGCCGGTGCCGTCGAGCGCCGAGATCGGGAAGACCCGGGCACGAAGTTCCCGCTCCGCTTCCAGCACCAGCGCTTCGACCGCCTTTCCCGAAATCGCGTCGATCTTGTTCAGCGTCGCCATCTGCCGGGCCGGCGCCCGCTCCAGCAGAGCGCGCGGCACGCCCCACCGGCCGCGCCTGGATAACGCGACCGCGTCCAGCACCGCCAGCACGACATCCGCGTCCTCGATCGCCCGGTATGCGGTTTCCACCATGCCCCTGTGAAACAGGTCGCGCGCGGCAAACAGGCCCGGGGTGTCGATGAAGATGATCTGATGCGCCGAGCCCGAGTAGATCCCGGCCACCTGTTGCCAGGTAGTCTGTGGCCTGGGCGTGACGATGCTCAGCTCTTCGCCCACAAGGGCGTTGAGCAGCGTCGATTTGCCGACGTTGGGAGGACCCGCGAGCGTCACGGTGCCGGCCCGGGTGTCGTTCATCAGGGAGTGTCCAGGAGTGAAAAAGAACCCCCCGGAGGTACGCTCCGGGGGGTTGCTGAAAGAAGCTGGCGACGACGTACTCTCCCACCAGGTCGCCCCGGCAGTACCATCCGCGCAGCGGGGCTTAACGGCCGTGTTCGGGATGGGAACGGGTGTTTCCCCCGCGCTCTGGTCACCAGCAACAAGAGTCCATGGGTTGATGAGAGAAGGTCCCGGGCGTCCGGGGTTGGCCTCCCACTGACCGGGAGGCGCAATGTTCGATGGTTCGACGCGTTTCCGGCACATCCCGCCACGCGGGTGCCGGATCCTTCCAGTGAACTCCCCATCACGGGAGTTCAGTTTGATGCGAGTCATGCTGGTCAAGCCTCTCGGGCACTTAGTACGGCTCGGCTGCACATGTCGCCATGCTTCCACCTGCCGCCTATCAACGTGCTCGTCTCGCACGGCCCTTCCGAGGGCTTCACGCCCTGGGAGTGCTCATCTTGAGGTGGGCTTCCCACTTAGATGCTTTCAGCGGTTATCCCTTCCCGACGTCGCTACCCGGCGATGCCCCTGGCGGGACAACCGGTACACGAGAGGTCAGTCCATCCCGGTCCTCTCGTACTAGGGACAGATCCTCGCAACACTCCAACGCCCACGACGGATACAGACCGAACTGTCTCACGACGTTCTAAACCCAGCTCATGTACCGCTTTAACGGGCGAACAGCCCGACCCTTGGGACCTTCTCCGGCCCCAGGATGCGATAAGCCGACATCGAGGTGCCAAACCGCCCCGTCGATGTGAACTCTCGGGGGCGATAAGCCTGTTATCCCCGGCGTACCTTTTATCCGTTGAGCGACGGCCCTTCCATTCGGAACCGCCGGATCACTAAGGCCAACTTTCGTTCCTGCTCGACCCGTCGGTCTCGCAGTCAAGCTCCCTTATGCCTTTGCACTCTTCGCGCGATTGCCGACCGCGCTGAGGGAACCTTTGCGCGCCTCCGTTACCTTTTGGGAGGCGACCGCCCCAGTCAAACTACCCGCCTGCAACTGTCCCCGAGGAGGATTCACTCCCCTGGGTTAGAGCCTCGACAGTGTAAGGGTGGTATTTCACCAATGGCTCCCCATCTCCTGGCGAAGATGGTTCTCAGCCTCCCACCTATCCTACACATGCAATGCCAAGACCCAATAGCAGGTTGTAGTAAAGGTGCACGGGGTCTTTTTGTCCTGTCGCGGGTAATCGGTATCCTCACCGATACTCCAATTTCGCCGAGCTCGCGGAGGAGACAGTGCCCAAGTCGTTACGCCATTCGTGCAGGTCGGAACTTACCCGACAAGGAATTTCGCTACCTTAGGACCGTTATAGTTACGGCCGCCGTTTACCGGGGCTTCAGTTAGGAGCTTCGAGTCCCGAAGGACCCTGACCCATCCCTTTAACCTTCCGGCACCGGGCAGGCGTCAGTGCCTATACGTCGTCTATACGACTTTGCAGACACCTGTGTTTTTACTAAACAGTCGCTTGGACCGATTCTCTGCGGCCCGCTTCGGCTCCGCACGCAACCATGCTTCACCTACCACGGGCTCCCCTTCTCCCGAAGTTACGGGGACATTTTGCCGAGTTCCTTCTCCGCGGATCACTCGCGCACCTTAGGCTCCTCGCCTCGCCTACGTGTGTCCGTTTACGGTACGGTCGCGCCCAGAACTCCCTCACGAGGCTTTTCCTGGCGGTATGATTACGGACCCTTGGCGGGGACCGAGGTCCCCTTCGGCATCGGCGCTCGGCTATCCGGGTCTTTTCTCCCCCGGAAACGCCTACCACCTTGCATCGGAATTCCACCACCCGACGGTCCTTTCACTTCCGCGTCCCCCCTTGAGGTCAAACGCTCTACGCACGGTACAGGAATATTAACCTGTTGTCCATCGCCTACGCCTTTCGGCCTCGGCTTAGGTACCGACTAACCCGGAGCGGATGAACCTGGCTCCGGAAACCTTAGGCTTTCGGTGACAGGGATTCTCACCCTGTTTCTCGCGTACTCATTCCGGCATACTCACTTCCCTGCGCTCCACCTTGACCCTTCCGGGAAGGCTTCAGCGCCCAGGGAACGCTCCCCTACCATGTTCGATCCTTCTCGCGAAGGATCTGATCCATTCGTAGCTTCGGTGACAAGCTTGAGTCCCGACCATTATCGGCGCAGATGCACTTGACTAGTGAGCTATTACGCACTCTTTAAAGGAATGGCTGCTTCTAAGCCAACCTCCTAGTTGTCTCTGCAAACCCACATCCTTTCTCACTTAGCTTGTACTTGGGGACCTTAGCTGACGATCTGGGCTCTTTCCCTCTCGCGAACGGACATTATCGCCCGTCCACTGACTCCCAGGATCCCTCTCGCAGGTATTCGGAGTTTACTTGGGATCGGTAGCCTGGTAAGGCCCCTTACCCATGCAGTGCTCTACCCCCTGGAGATAACCCCTGAGGCTATACCTAAATATATTTCGGGGAGAACCAGCTATCTCCGAGCTTGATTGGCCTTTCACCCCTATCCACAGCTCATCCGAGCAGTTTTCAACCTACAACGGTTCGGGCCTCCACCAGGCATTACCCCGGCTTCACCCTGGCCATGGATAGATCGCTCGGTTTCGGGTCTGCCCCCACGTACTCTGACGCCCATTTCAGACTCGCTTTCGCTTCGGCTTCGGTCCAGAAGACCTTAACCTCGCACGTGAGGAGCAACTCGCCGGATCATAATCCAAAAGGCACGCCGTCACCCCCTCCCTCGTCCGAAGACGGGGATGCGGGCTCCGACCGCTTGTACGCACACGGTTTCAGATTCTATTTCACTCGCCGCCAGGCGTTCTTTTCACCTTTCCCTCACGGTACTCTTCACTATCGGTCACGAGTTCGTATTTAGCCTTGGAGGATGGTCCCCCCAGATTCAACCGGGATTCCTCGTGTCCCGGCCTACTTGGGTACTCCAGCGGCCACCTTACTCGCATTTCGCGTACAGGACTGTCACCCTCTCTGGTCCGCCGTTCCAGGCGCGTTCTGCTATGCTTTCCGGCAACACATTGCTGGAGCCCCGCAACCCCGGCAGAAGTTAAACTCCGCCGGTTTGGGCTCTTCCCATTTCGCTCGCCGCTACTCCGGGAATCTCTTTTGATTTCTTTTCCTCCGGGTACTTAGATGTTTCAGTTCCCCGGGTTGGCGCTCTCAACGAGCGACGGGGTTTCCCCCGCCAGGTTTCCCCATTCGGACATCCCCGGATCGATGCTTGCTTGCAGCTCCCCGAGGCTTATCGCAGCTTGCCACGTCCTTCATCGCCGACTCGTGCCAAGGCATCCCCCGTGTGCGCTTCTTCACTTGACCAGCACAAATCGTTGGTCTCGCATCAAGAAACATGCACAAAAAAACGATGCGCGTTTCACCCAAAGCCCCGGACTTCCTCGTGTGCATTTGCTGCCATACGAGGTGCCCAAGACCTTCTCTCACAAACCCATGTTGTCAAGAAGCAGCGGCACCGACCGAAAGGCGGGCCGCGTTTGCTGTATTGCAATCAGGGTTTCGAGGAAGCAGGCGGGTAGACTCTCGAGAGCTTTTCGGTCGGCCGCGTGCGGCCAACTTACTCGGCGTCTCCAGAAAGGAGGTGATCCAGCCGCAGGTTCCCCTACGGCTACCTTGTTACGAC